>JBBECJ010000100.1:0-1158 GCA_040881885.1 Thermomicrobiales bacterium
CGTCCGCTACGTCATTGTCGGCGATGTCGAGCGCTACTGGAACACGCCCGAGAACCCGACGTATTACGCGTCCCCAGATGGACTGGCTGCCTTTGATCGGTTGTTGGGGAATGGGTTGGCAATCGCGTTCGAGTCGGGCACGACCCGTGTCTACGAGGTTCTCGACTTCCCGGCCATCCCGCCCGCTGATGGCGCGGTAGCCGAGCTGTGAGCGAACTCGAAGCCGTCCTGCGCTGGTACGTCGCGTTGACGGCAGTTTGCGCGGCGCTCCTTCCGTTTATCGACTGGCTCGGCTCCAGGCTTGGCCCAGCCCGCTTCGGTCTGCTCCGACCGCTTTCGCTCGTCGCGCTGACCGCGATCGTCTGGTGGCCAGCCGCCGTCGCCGGCCTGCCGTTCTCGCGCTGGACGCTGCTGGCGGCGCTAGCGATCTCTGGCGCCGCTGGCTGGACGCTCTGGATCCGGCGCGGCGTCGACGTCGCCGAGCTGCGGCCATTGCTGGCTTTCGAGGCGCTCTGGCTGGCGATATTCCTGCTCTACGTCTGGTTTCGCGGCTACCAACCTGACATCATCAATACCGAAAAGCCGATGGAGATCGCGCTGCTGACGTCGGTCAGCCGCTCCACCGATGTTCCCGCTCCCGATCCGTGGTTTGCTGGATCGGCGATCAACTACTACTACTTCGGCTTCCAAGCCTTCGCCAGCCTGATCAAGCTTGCGGCTGTCCCGGCCGCGACCGGCTTCAACTTGGCGCTGGCGACGCTCTTCGCCTCCGCGGCGACAGCCGCCGCCGCCGCAGGCGCGTCAGTTCTGCGCGCGTTCGGCGGATCGCGCCGGGCGGTGCTGACCGGCGCCGGGTTGGCGGTCGTCCTGCTGCTGCTGGCCGGAAACCTGGAGACCGCCAGACGGATCATCGACGATCCAGGCTCGACGATCGACGCCGGCTGGTGGGACGGCGTCGGCTGGCAGGCCAGCCGGGTCATCTATGACAACGATGTCCATCAGGTCGGCGATCAGCGACAAACCATCAATGAGTTTCCAGCCTTCTCATTCGTGCTCGGCGATCTGCACCCGCATGTCCTGTCATACCCGCTGCTGGCCGCCGTCCTCGTCTTGGCGGTCGGGCTGGCCTTCGGGCGCGAGCGCGAGCCGTGGCCGAGG
>JBBECJ010000101.1:0-1158 GCA_040881885.1 Thermomicrobiales bacterium
CCTGCCGCGACAGGGCTCCAACACGGCGCAGACCAACGCGCTCGTCGAGTCGATGAAGGCCATCCTGGATGGCCAGAAGGTCGGCGACTTCACGATCAAGTACACGGACCTGGACGACTCGTCCGCCGCCAACAATGGCGACTGGGACGGCGCGGTGGCGCAGGCCAACGCGACGACCGCGGCCAACGATCCGGACGCGATGGTATTCCTTGGTCACTTCAACTCCGGGGCGGCCAAGCTGACCATCCCGATCCTGAACGCCGCCTGCCTGGTCATGATCAGCCCCGCGAACACGTATCCGGGCCTGACCACCAGCGTCGAGGGTGTCACTGAGCCGGGTGAGCCGGACAGCTACTACCCGAACGGGTTCCGCAACTACACACGCGTCATCGCTCGTGACGACGCGCAGGGTGCGGCCGGTGCGGCCTGGGCCAAGGAGCTTGGTGCGACCAAGGCTTACGTCCTGGACGACACGCAGGTCTACGGCAAGGGCCTCGCCCGTGCCTGGGCCATCGCGGCCGCCAAGCTCGACATCGAGGTCGTCAGCGCCAGCGGGTCCAGCGAGGGCTTCGACGCCAAGGCCACGGACTATGCGGCCCTGGCCCAGAAGGTCAAGGACTCCGGTGCGGACTTCATCTACATCGGGTCCATCACGGGGCAGAACACGGGCAAGCTCTGGAAGGACCTCCGGGCGGCGATGCCTGACGTCAAGATCATGTCCGGCGACGGCGTCTTCGAGAAGGCGTGGTACGAGGGCACGGGTGATGCCGGCAACGACACCTACCTGACCTTCGGCGGCGTCGGCCCGAACGAGCAGACGTCCGAAGCCGGCAAGACGTGGGTCGCGGACTACCGTGCCGCCCACAACAACGAGGATCCGCCCGTGTACGGCATCTACGGTGCAGCGGCCGCCCAGGTCGCACTCAACGCGCTGCAGACCGCCGCGACGCCGAATGACCGCTACGAGGTCCTGAAGGCCGTCTTCGCGACCAAGGATTTCGCGTCGTACCTCGGCACGATGTCCATCGATGCCAACGGCGACAACACCCTGTCGGAAGCCACTGGCTACCAGGTCGAGACGAGCTGGCCGCCGGCCTTCCAGAAGGTGCTCGTCGCGCCGTAAGGCCACGAACACCCACCGCAGCTGAAGCGGGGGGG
>JBBECJ010000102.1:0-1157 GCA_040881885.1 Thermomicrobiales bacterium
GAGTTCCTGGCGCCGCCACAGCGTGAAGTGCTGTTGATCCGGTCGTAACCACCCATGGGCAGCGGCACATATCGGTGAAAGGATTTCCTGGCGGTTGTCACTGGCGCGCGACGGCGTGTGCTTGCTTCGAGACCGGGATGCGTCATCGTGACCGCGTGCAGGCAGCCGGCGAACTCGCGACGGACGGGTTCACGTGTTCGATTGACGCGTCGACTGGTTTCGATCCAGCGGCAGCGTTGTTGGCTTCACGCAGGAAGCGCCGCGGGCTGAATAGGCATCGTGGACAGGTGGATCGCGGATGCTTGAGGCGTCTCGCGAGGCCGGTCTGGTTCACGATTCCGCAACGTTCTCGGCGCGTCCGCTGTGCTATCGTTTTCGGTGCGTCAGCAGCATTCAACGGCAAGCGGGCTCGGTAATCGTGGGAGTCAGGCAGGTGAGCAACTCGACTCCGGGACGCACGCTACGGACGCTGCCCGGCGCCGGCCGGCTCAGCCGGTCGGGTGGAACACGAACGCGCACAATCATTGAGCCGCCCCCGGTTGAGACGCACTACCGGCTCGTCGAACACAACGGAATGCGCTGGTACGACATCCAGCGCCCGACGTCGGCCGACCTCGAGCTGATGGACGAGGAGTTCTCATTCCACCCACTGTTGCTGGACGACATCACGAGCCGCAGCCAGCGCCCCAAGCTCGACATTTATGACGACTACCTGTTCATCGTGATGCACTTCCCGGTCCATCTCAAGGAGACGCGGACGACGATCGCTTCCGAAGTCGACATCGTCGTCGGGCCGGACTACGTCGTCACGACCCATGACGGCAATTTGAAGCCGCTAATGCGCGTCTTCGAGAGCGCGATCGAGTCCGCGGAGACGCGCCAGGCGCTGATGAGCCAGACGACGGCTCACCTGCTCTACTACGTCATCGACCGGCTCGTCGACTACTGCTTCCCGGTCGTGGGCCGGCTGACCGAACGGATCGAGGAGATCGAGGACGCGATCTTCTCACGCTCGGACCTGCGACTCGTCCAGGAGATTTCAGTTGTTCGCCGCGACCTGATTGCGATGCGGCGCATTATCAAGCCGCAGTTGACGGTTATCGCGCAACTCGAACACCGCGAGATCCCGTTGATCCAGAGTGACATCGATGTTTACT
>JBBECJ010000103.1:0-3595 GCA_040881885.1 Thermomicrobiales bacterium
GGCGGATGCGGGCCTGTAGCTCAGTGGCAGAGCAAGGGGCTCATAACCTCATGGTCGCAGGTTCGAACCCTGCCAGGCCCACCACGAAACGCTTGCAACGGCGAACGTTCGCATGTATTATGACTGTACGTACAGTTCAGGAGCACGATGACCGACCCAATTGAGATCGCCCGCGAAGTCGCCGAAGTCGCGTCCGACACGCTCGCGACCAACATCACGGTTCTCGACATCAGCCAGATCTCGTCGTTCGCTGATGTCTTCGTTGTCTGTTCCGCGGACAACGTCCGGCAATTGAACGCGCTGCGCGAGGCGATCATGACAAGGCTGAACGAGCATAATGTCCGAACACGACGCGCCGAGGGGGTCGCCGAGACTGGCTGGATCCTGCTCGATTACGGAGATGTGATCGTACATCTGTTCACCGAAGAGCAGCGTATGTTCTATCGACTGGAAGATGTCTGGTCGGAGGCGCAGAAACTGCTCGTCATCCAGTAGTCGGGGTTCAATCGGTTTCCAGCGGATGGAGGAGGCGTGAGTCTGGTGGCGCGAACACGGTCAATCATCATCATCAGCCTTGCCGCAGCCCTCGCGGTTGTCACGGCGGTCGTGTTCGCCGGCCGGATCAGCAGTTCCGGTTGGGGAACGATTTCGCGCCTCCTCCGCAGCGAGGACGATCACCCCCATTGGGAGCTGTTGGCGCAGTAGCCGGTCATGGCTCTCCGTCAGGTTCCCGCGTCTCCTGGGCAGACTGGTTCTCGTCCATCTCGCCGAAGACATCCTCCGGGTCCGCCCCGTGTTCGACGTGTCGCAACGCGTCATCGAACTCCCGGTCGAGCGGCTCACCCATCATCTGCGCCATCGCTCGGGCTTCGCGTGCCATCGCCGCCACGTCCTCGCTGGAGCTGTCCTCATCGATCGATCCACCGAACTCGCCATCGCCACCATACGGATCCGAGAACGGGTCAGGTCCGTAGAACGGGACACCGTCGTCCTCGAACGTTGGCTCTGGATACGCGCTTTCGTCGGAGCTTCGTCGCGACCAGACGCGCGACATCAGTCGTTCCAACCTGCGCTGGCCGCAGGCTGGACATCCGGGTTCCGATTCAACGACCGAGATCGAGCGAAAGAACAGGCTTGCCTTCCGGCCACAGGCGGCGCAGCGGTACTCATAGATCGGCATGTGGAAACCTCACACGCGTTGCCCTGTCCGGCCCCCGCCGTGCCAGCCAGCCGATAATCGCCAGCAGGACAACGCCCATCACGATCATCGCCCCAAGCTTCGCCTCACGGCTCGGCAGCGCGAGCGACAGCGCCCCGAACAGAGCCGTAATCCCTGCAACACCTGTCACGATCTGCCGCTGACTCCAGCCGGCGTCCAGCAGCCGGTGGTGCAGGTGTCCCCGGTCGGCGTTCAGCGGCGAGCGGCCATGCATGACGCGATAGAGGATCACCCAGGCTGTGTCGAGGATCGGCACTCCCAGTGCCAGTAGCGCCGTTGCGATCTTCGCGCCGCCAATCACGCTGATCGTCGCCAGCGCAAAGCCCAGGAACATCGAGCCGGAATCTCCCATGATGATGCTGGCCGGATGCCAGTTATAGAGCAGAAAACCCACGATTGCCCCCGCCAGCGCGATCGCCAGCAGCGAGATCGTGAACTGCGGGTCGCCGGCCGGCCGAAAGTATGTGTGCAGGAAGAGAATCACGGTCGCAACCAGCGTGATGCTGGCCGCCAATCCGTCGATGCCGTCGCTCCAGTTGATGGCGTTCATCATCCCGACGATCCAGAAGACGGTGAATCCAATCGCCACCAGCAGTGGCAGCGTCACTGTCCCGCGATACGGAGCGTTGAATTGCTCGATGACAATGCCGTGCGTCTCACCGCGAAATCTGGGCAACACGACGACCGCGGCAGCCGCGAACTGGACGCCCAACTTCGGCAACGGTGCGATCCCGACTATGTCATCGACGAGCATGACGCCGACGATCATCGTCGCGCCGATCAACAGCAGCAGAATGCGCTCGATCTCGACGCCAAATCGGTCGACCGGCAGCGTGAATGAGACCGCGACTGCCACCAGAAACCCACAGTAGACGCCAAGCCCGCCGATGCGCGGGATCGGAATGGTGTGCACCCGCCGCTCCTCGAGCTGGTCGAGAAGTTGCAGTCGTCGCGCGCTCTCGCGGATGAGTGGAGTCGTCACGGCAGCGACCGTGACGGCCAGCAGCCCGACGATGGCGGCGATCAGCGCGTGCGGCATCGTCCCGGCCGCCTAGCGGGCCGGGGCGCCTCGCTCGACGCCGGGCAGCGGGAATCCCGCGCACATCTCCGTGACCTGTCCACGGATGCGCGCCAGCAACTCCTCGTCCTCGGGCGAGCGGACGACCTCGCCGATCCAACGTCCAACCTGGCGCATCTCAGCCTCGTCGAAGCCGCGCGTCGTCATCGCCGGCGAGCCGAGCCGGATGCCGCTCGTCTGCATCGGCGGGCGCGGATCGTTCGGGATCGCGTTCTTGTTGGCGGTGATGCCTGCCTTCTCAAGCGCCCGCTCCGCCTTACGGCCACTGATGCCTGCATCGGTCAGATCGACAAGCATCAGGTGGTTGTCGGTGCCGCCTGAGATGACGCGCAAACCGTGTTCCTGGACCGACTCGGCCAGCGCGGAGGCGTTCGCGAGCACGTGCTCGATATAGGACCTAAACGACGGTCGCAAGGCCTCGCCAAACGCCACCGCCTTGCCGGCGATGACATGCATTAGCGGCCCACCTTGCATGCCGGGGAAGACCGACTTATTGATCGCGGCGGCGTGCTCGTCGTCGGCCATGATCATCCCGCCACGCGGACCGCGCAACGTCTTGTGCGTCGTCGTCGTTGTGATCTGGGCATGACCAATCGACGTCGGATGCAGCCCGACCGCCACAATTCCCGCGATGTGGGCAATGTCGGCCATCAGCAACGCGCCAACCTCGTCGGCGATCGACCGGAAGCGCGCGAAATCGATCGAGCGCGAGTAGGCGCTCGCGCCGGCGATGATCAGCTTCGGACGGACATCCTTCGCGACGGCCAGGACCGCGTCGTAGTCGATTCGTTCCGTCTCAGGATCAAGCCCATAGAAATGCGCCTCGTAGAACTGGCCGGAGAAGTTGACGGGCGATCCGTGCGTCAGGTGACCGCCCTGCGCGAGGTTCATGCCAAGGATGCGGTCGCCCGGCTGAAGCAGCGCAGTGAAGACGGCCACGTTAGCCGATGCGCCCGAGTGCGGCTGGACGTTGACGTTCGACGCTCCAAACAGCGACTTAGCGCGCTCGATCGCCAGGTTCTCGACCTGATCGACGAACTCGCAGCCGCCGTAGTAGCGCTTGCCCGGCAGTCCTTCGGCGTACTTGTTGGTCAGCACCGTCCCGACCGCCTGCATGACGGCAGCGCTCGTGAAGTTTTCGGAGGCGATCAGTTCGATCGTGTCGAGTTGGCGGCGCTCCTCGGCGCGGATGATGTCGAGGACCTGCGAATCGGACTGTGCCAGTGCTTCCACGATCTCTCCCGCATTCAAGTTCAAACGACGCGTACGAATGATAGCCTACGCGTCGCCGGGTGTTT
>JBBECJ010000103.1:3605-6405 GCA_040881885.1 Thermomicrobiales bacterium
CCAACCCCCGGCGCTCGGTCCCGTCTCGGAGTCGTTCGACGTTTTCTTTGTGCCGCCAGACGACCAGTGCTGGGGCGACGACGGCGAAGACGACGTACTCGTTCGGCACGACGTTAGTTGCGGCGAGGACGGCGAAGATGACCGGCGTCGACACGGCGGCGGTCAGCGATCCCAGCGAGACATAGCGAGTCAGCAGCACTGGAACGACCAGGATCGGAACCAGCAAGAGCGCCCACCACGACAGCGCAAACGCCGCTCCTGCTCCAGTCGCGACGCCCTTGCCGCCCCGAAAGCCGAGCCAGACCGGCCAGCAGTGCGCGACGACGACCATAACTCCGGCGAGCGCGACGGTCAGGCTGCCGGCGCCCAGCCCGCGCGCGGCCACGACAGCCAGCACGCCCTTCGCGATGTCGATCAGCGCGACGACTGCTCCCCACTTCGAGCCAAGCGCCCGGCGCGCGTTCGTCGCGCCGGTTCCCCCGCTGCCGACCGAGCGCAGGTCCTGGCCGGAGATCAGCCGCGTCATGACAAAGCCGGTTGGGAACGAGCCGATCAGGTAGGCGAGCACCAGCGCCAGCGCGTCAGGCATCGTTGCGACGGCCGCGGAAGTGCAGCACGATCGGCGTGCCGTCGAAGGCGTAGTGTTCGCGGATCTCGTTTTCGAGGTAGCGCTGATACGAGAAGTGGACGTTCTTCGGATCATTGCAGAAGAAGATGAAGCGTGGCGGCGCGACATCGGACTGCGTCGCGTAGTACAGCTTCAGCCAGCTGCTCGGCCGCGAGGGCGGCGGGTGCTTGGCAACGGCCTCGCGCAGCAGCCGGTTCAGCTCTCCGGTCGTGATCCGCTTCTGGCGCTCGCCGTAGACGTGCAACGCCATGTCGATGATCTGGTTTACACGCTGGCCGGTCAGCGCCGAAGTAAAGATCATCGGCGCCCAGGGCGCGAATTGGAAGAACTCTGCCGCGTCCTCGCGGTAGACGTTCATCGTCCGCTCGTCCTTCTCAATCAAGTCCCACTTGTTGACAATGAAGACGATGCCCTTCTCAGCCTGGGTCACGTAGCCGGCGATGTGCTGATCCTGAGCCGTGAATCCTTCTTCGGCGTCGAGGACAACCAGCGCTACGTCGGCGCGGTCGATTGCCCGCTCGGCGCGCAGGACGCTGTGCTTCTCGACGCCCGGCTCGATCCTGCCCCGGCGGCGGATGCCGGCCGTGTCGATCAACAGCACCTTGTTGCCGGCCCAGTCGACGACGGTGTCGATCGTGTCGCGGGTCGTGCCGGGCATGTCGGAGACAATCGAGCGCTCGCGCCCGATCAGGGCGTTCAACAACGACGACTTGCCGACGTTAGGCCTGCCGACGACGGCGAAGCTCGGGTACTCGACCTCCTCCTCCTCTTCATCGCCATGCGGGAGGAGCCGGACGACCGCGTCAAGCAAGTCGCCGGTGCCGATGCCGTGCAGGGCTGAGAAGGCGATCGGCTCGCCCAACCCCAGTTCCCAGAACTCGATCGCGTTGTCGCGTCGCTCTTCGCTCTCGGCCTTGTTGACGCCCAGGACAGTCGGCTTGCCCGACTCGCGAATGATCGTCGCGACCTCGTGATCGGCGGCCGTCAGGCCGGCCCTGCCATCCACTAAAAAGAGAATGACGTCCGACTCCTCGATCGCCAGCCGCGCCTGGTTCTGGGTGCGTACCGAGATCTCGCGCGCGGTGAGCTTGTCGTACTCATCCTCCTCCTGGAGGCCGCCGGTGTCGATAATCGTAAATGGCACTCCGATCCAGTCGGCGTCGCCATACAGGCGGTCGCGGGTCGTGCCGGGAATGTCTTCGACAATCGCCCGGCGTTCACCGACGAGTCGGTTGAAGATGGTCGATTTTCCAGTGTTCGGACGGCCAACGATGGCAACGAGTGGTTTCACGGTTGTAGACGCTTTCACGGACTGGGGGACGAGACGCCAACCGAAAGTGTATCAATCCCGGTCGAAAGGAATGTTCGCGCGCAACCGCATCGGGCGGGGCCGGTCGGAGTCCACCCGGGTGGACTTACGTCGCTGAGGCCACTTCGACGAAGCGGTCGATGGCCGCCTTGCCGGTCAACTCGGTTGCGCTGAGCAGCAGCATGCCCTCCAACTCCGGCGCGATCGTCGCCAGGTCCAGCCCGCCAATGATATTCGCGTCCTGGAGGCGGCTGTTCAGGGTAGCTGGCGACTCCTGGCTGGTGACGGTGAACTCGTTGAAGAACTCGCCGTCGTTGACGACCTTGAATTTGCCGGTCGCCTCGAGCTGGCTGGCCAGGTAGTGCGCGTTCTGGTAGCAGAGCTCGGAAACGCGGCGCAGCCCCTTCGGACCGAGCGTCGCCAGGTAGACGGATGCCGCCAATGCCATCAGTCCCTGGTTCGTGCAGATGTTACTTGTCGCCTTCTCGCGCCGGATGTGCTGTTCGCGGGTCTGCAGTGCCAGGACGAAGCCGCGCTTGCCTTCGCTATCGTAGGCGACGCCGGCCAATCGTCCCGGCATCTGGCGGACAAGCCGCTGCTGGGTCGCCAGGATGCCGACGACCGGACCGCCGAACGACTGCGCGTTGCCGAGCGGCTGACCCTCGCCAGTGACGACATCAGCGCCGAACTCTCCCGGCGGCTTGAGCAGCCCGAGCGCGGTCGGATAGGCCGAGACGACCAGGTTCGCGCCGGCCGAGTGCGCCTTCTCACCGATCGCGGCGATATCTTCGATCGTGCCGAAGAAGTTCGGGTACTGGACGATGACGCAGGCCAGACTGTCATCGAGGTACTCGTCGAAGACT
>JBBECJ010000104.1:0-6398 GCA_040881885.1 Thermomicrobiales bacterium
GGCCCGCGTTCCTCGGCCGATCCGTCGCATCATCGCAGATTGACCAGAATAGTCCTGTGACTGTTCAGCCTTGCCGGTCGCTTCTCGCTTCCCGGCAAGACTGATATGGATCGCGGCCTTGCGCGCGCCAGGCACCGAACAGCGTTGCCAGCGTCATCTGTGTCTCGGTGCCCGCCGACGAGCGATAGGCGCAGTGCGTCGGCGGGCCTGGTTCTCCTTGCGCTTGCGCCGCCCCAGATGCGCCGGACGCGCCGGTGGGACGGCTGGCTCGCACTGGTGGCCAAGCATGCCACTTGGCGGACCGCCCTCCTCCACCTCGCGCACACGACGCTCCGGGCGAAGCACCGTCGCCTTCAATTCACTGATACGCTCCTGCTACTGCTGGACCAGCTCCATGAGTTCAACGTGATTTAGCATCAACACGTCCATACGGCGCAGTCTAAACTCATCACCTCAACTGTGAACAGTTACGCCCAAACCCTCTGCGATACCATCGACACATTCTGTCTGCGTCACACGCGTCCACCCGTGACGCTGGGCAGATGCCCGATTCGTCAACGCTTTCGCGTCTGTTGTGGTATAAGCAGACGGTGCGACAGCGACCATCGCAACGCGTTCACCGTCATGACGGTTCGACATATACCGAGAGATTGGCGATATCTGATCGGCGCGTCAACCAATCTCTGTCTAGAGTGTGAATGGACAAGGGCGGCACACCGTGAACCAACGCATAACCGTCATCGTTATCGTCCTCGGGCTGCTGCTGCTTGGTAGCGGAACAGCGTTTGCCGAGACAACGCAACTCTTTGGCAGACGTGGATTGGGCGACACCTACACTGGAGTCGAAGCTGAAATGTCAGCCCAGGACCCAGCAATGACCTGTTGTAATCACTTTGACTCCGCTGGGCCGGTCGCACTCGTCATGAAAGATCTGGCTGGACAACCCTTTATTGAAGGGGGAAACGGCAAAGTTTGGCGTGCGGCCAATAATCGCTTTGAACTGCATCCCTACTGGTCATACAACACCGGCGGCACCACCGGCGGAGGCTGGCGCTACAGCATCACCCTTGTTCCAGCGACGTACTACAAATACTCCGTTTGGAACATCGGCAGCCAGCAGTTCAAAGTCCGCTTTTGCCGCGGGTCTACCTTTTTTGACTGCTATGAACTCGGCACACAGGGAATGAACCGAAATTACTTCAGTCACACGACCGTCGGCGGCGAAGGGAGCTGCTCGGGAAGTAACAACGACTGTCCAATTGGATACATCGCGGCCAGAAACAATCGATTCCTGCAATGGACGAACAACCAGTGGTATTCCTACTGCTACACCGAGACATTCTTTGATCGCAACACCGCGTACTCCTGGTCGTTTAGCGGCTGTAACGGCGCTGCCTGGACACTCCACTACCGCTAGGAAGAGATCCACATGAAACGGCAACACTTCCTCATACCGATGCTCATCGTCAGCTGCGTCTTCAGCGCATGTGGACAACCAGATGACAACCCTTCAACGACTGCCGCGAGGGCAGCTGCTCCAGCTGGGACACCGACGATCCTTGCGACGATGTTCGCCCCGGACCCAACCGTTGACATTGGCATACCCAACAACGCCCCCGAGATGGTCGACGCCGCGTTGGGCTACGCTGCGTGGCGTGAGGCGATCGTCAGCGGTGACCCGGTGACACTGCTCGCCATTCCAGGAACGCCCCACTCAATCCATCAACTCGGGCTAAACATTGGCAACTGGGACCCAGCGTGTCAGCGACCGTTGTATCTCGTCATTTTGGAAGGAGACTTCAACGGAGAGAATCTGTTCTCAGGACCAACTGACGCCAGTGAGCTTCGCGGACGCTATCTGGCCTTCGTGTTTGACCTCAGTGCAGGCATCCCTGGTGATGTAACCTTCACGATCCTCAGTACCGACGGGGCTGCTTTCAAACAGGCGCTCGGTGATCCTTCGCTGCCAGATTCCAAGGATGTCATTCCCGACCCACAACCGCCGTACCCACCGTGCGAGGATGTCACACTGGAGGGCAACCCCGAACCCCAACCGACACCGTAGTCTCGTCATATCTCATTTGGCCGTCAACACGTCCATACGGCGCGGTATAAGCTCCATCACGTCAACTGTGAACAGTTGACCCGCTGGACAGCGCACGGCGCGCGTGGTATCAGCCTGCCTGACGCCGAACCCGATCGCGGCGGATGGAGGAACCGATGCCAGGGACAGAGCGGACTCCCGAAGTCATCATCATCGGTGGTGGAATCATCGGCTGCGCGCTGGCGTGGGAACTGGCAAAGGCTGGTGTCGTGTCGCGTGTCATCGAGCGGCGTGAGATCGCCCGCGAGGCGAGTTGGGCGTCGGCGGGGATCATCTCGCCACCCGGCCCTCGCCATGGCTTGCGCGCCGAGCTCGCGTTGCGCTCGTTCCGGCGCTACCCGGCGCTGATCGCCGAGATTGAAGAGCTGACCGGCCAATCGGTCGGCTATGTCCGCTCGGGCGAGATCGATCTGGCGCCCGACGCCGGCGAGGCGGCGCTGCGTGAAACGCTCGACTGGCAGCGGGCGCATGGTCTGGCCGTCGAGTGGCTCGACGCCGACGCGATCCGCTCCAACGAACCTGCGATCCAACCTGACCTCACGCATGGAATTCATTCAGCCGATGCCGGAAGCCTCATCCTGTCACGGATGACGACGGCGCTGGCGCGCGCGGCGCGAATGCGCGGCGCGTCGATCGTCGAGCATACGCCGGTGCTCGGCATCGTCAGCGAGCGGGGGCGGGCGACCGGTGTCCGCACATTCAATGTCGTCGTTCCAGCCGGAACGGTCATCATTGCCGCCGGAGCCTGGAGCCGGACGATCGGCGAGTCGATCGATTTCAACATCCCGACCGTGCCAGTCAAAGGCCAGATGTTGTCGATCGCCGACCCGCCCATCCCGCTACACTCGATCGTTGCTGGTGGCGGCGGCTACTTCGTGCCACGCGCCGACGGCACCATCGCGGTCGGAGCGACCGAAGAGCACGACGCCGGCTTCGACACACGCATCACCCCGGCCGGCGTCGCCTGGCTAACTGGCCTGATCGAGCGCGTCGCGCCGTCGCTGATGGAGGGCCGGCTGCACGACATCTGGGCTGGACTCCGACCAGGTGTCGAGGACGGTGAGCCGATCATTGGCCGTGTCCCACACCTTGAGAATGTCTGGATCGCGACCGGACATTTCCGCTCGGGAGCGCTGCTGGCGCCGGCCACCGCGCAGGCGCTGGCGGCCAGCGTCATCTCAGGGACGCCAGATCCACTCCTGGCGCCATTCGATCCAGCCCGGTTACAGTAGCGCCGGTCTCACAAGATCGGACGGCACATCCGGATATCGCTACGTTACCAGGAGCCTACTGCCCGGAGCGGGGCCCTGCCTCGCGGATGTTGGCGTCAACCTCGTCCGCGTACTGCTGGAAGTTCTCGTGAAAGCGCTGCGCCAACGTGCGCGCCGCCCGGTCATAGGATTCACGGTCGGCCCAGGCGTTACTCGGGATCAGCACGTCGCTGGGGACCCCCGGAACCGAGGTCGGCACCTGGAAGCCGAAGTTCGGATCGTCCTGATACTCAACCTCGTCGAGCTGTCCGCCGAGCGCGGCGTCGATGATCGCGCGCGTGTGGGCGATCGAGATGCGCTCGCCGACGCCGTAGGCGCCGCCGGTCCAGCCGGTGTTGACCAGCCAGACGCTCGGCTTGTGCTTGCGGATCTTGTCGCCCAGCATCCGCCCGTAGACATTTGGCCGGAGCGTCATGAAGACTGCGCCGAAGCACGTCGAGAACGTCGCCTCCGGCTCGGTCAACCCGCGCTCAGTCCCGGCAACCTTGGCGGTGTAGCCGGAGAGAAAATAGTACGACGCCTGCTCGGCCGATAGCTTCACTATCGGCGGCAGGACGCCGAATGCGTCGGCGGTCAGAAAGATGACGTTGGTGGGATGGCCGGCCGTCCCGGTTCGCGAGGCATTCGGGATAATGTCGAGCGGATAGACGGCGCGCGTGTTCTCGGTCAGCGAATCGTCCTCGTACTCGATCGCGCGCGTTGTCTCGTCAAGCACACAGTTTTCAAGGACCGTCCCGAAGCTGCGCGTCGCCCGGTAGATATCCGGCTCGGCGTCGGCTGAGAGATTGATGACCTTCGCGTAGCAGCCGCCCTCGAAGTTGAAGACACCATTTGCAGTCCAGCCGTGCTCGTCGTCACCGATCAGCGTCCGGCTCGGGTCGGAGGAGAGCGTCGTCTTTCCGGTTCCAGACAGGCCGAAGAAGAGCGCGACGTCGCCACCGGGCCCGACGTTGGCCGAGCAGTGCATCGACATGACGTCGCGCAGGGGCAGAAGGAAGTTCATGATCGAGAAGATCGACTTCTTGATCTCGCCACCGTACTCGGTCCCGCCGATCAGGATCAACCCTTCGGCCATGTTGACGATGATAAACGTCCGCGAGCGGGTTCCGTCGCGTTCTGGATCGGCGTTCATGTACGGCGCGTGAAGGATCGTAAACTGGGGAACGTGTTTTTCGAGCTCGTCAACGGGAGGCCGGATGAACATCGTCCTGGCAAAGAGCGCGTGCCACGGACTCTCACTGATGACACGTAGCGGCATTCGGTAGGTCGGGTCGGCGCCGACGTTCAGATCCTGGACGAACAGCTCGCGATCGCTCAGATACTCGGCGACGCGCTGATGGAGCGTCTCGAATCGGGCTGGATCGAACGGCTGGTTGATCGAGCCCCACCAGATGTCGTCCTCGCTCGACGGCTCGCGGACGATGAACTTGTCCTCCGGTGAGCGGCCCGTATACTCGCCGGTCGTGACCGCCAGCGGCCCACCGAAGGCCAGTTGGCCGTCGCCTCGCCTGATCGACTCCTCATAGAGCGCCGGCGCCGTCTGGTTCCAGTGAACCAGTCCGATCGGCTTCACACCGTGGTGTTCGAGGCCATGCCTGCTGACGCCCCGTTCAGTTGCCTGGACCATCTCTTCCCCTCCTCGACAATCACGCGCAACGGCCAGCCCGCCGGGGAACGATTGGTGGTCTGATGCCGGCACGACGAACCGCGCGAATTGCGATCGCCTGGCTTCCACGATCAAGAATCATACCGCTGAATTGACGGATTCCCATTCAACTGCCGCGTCGAGCGGCCAGATAGGTCTACGCAGTTTCGTGAATTCGAGACGCTGGAGATCGGCCCCGGTGATTCCGGGACCTTCGACGAGGACGACACGCGACGCGATTGGCTCGAACGCTGCCCGGAAATGTCCCTTGCCCTTGAGGGCGACGACGCGCTTACTGGCCGGCTCGATCCCGTGCGAGCGGAACACGTTCAGGTCGATCGGCGTTTCGGGATAGGTCGTCACGAGGACATCGATCGTGTCGACTACGAGGACGACGGTCGCCCCCAGATTGACCTCAACGCCGGCATGCATCGGGCCGGCGTTGCGGTAGCGCCCGTCGGAGATAAGCTTCACGTAGCCCTCGACCTGCAACGGCTCACCGTGACGGCTGTCGGTGTGCCCGCCGAGTTCAAGTTGAACGGTCGCGCCCGGTCCAGCCGCGACGCAGCGCTGGACCGCCTGCGGGTCGGCGATCGACGCCAGCGCGGCATCACTGACACCTTCCGCGATCAGGAAGCGCAGCAGCTCCGCCGAGTCGCCCGGACCGCCGGTCCATGGATTGTCGCCAATATCGACCAGCACGATCGGTCCCTCTGAATTGCCCCGAATCGCTTCGGCCGCGTCCTGCCAGCTCGCGACGCCGCCGAGAAACCGGCCGCGCTGCTCCCATGCGAACCGCGCAAGCTCGTCGGCAGCCGACTTGGCCAGGCCGGGATCGTTGTCGGTTGTGACGAGCACGCTCAAGCCTGTGTCGGCTGTGTTGGCTGGCGGGAACCCGCCCGCGACAGTCACGTTTAGCACCCCTCGACGACTCTCGATCTCCACCGCGCGGGCGATGATCGAACGCATCGGTTCGTTGTCGGTCGTCATGTTCTGCGAGGTCGGCATCATCGGCGGCTTAACGAGAGCGGGTGTTGGACGGATCTCCTTCCTGATGAGCCGGACGATCAGATCCGACGCCTCGCGGGCGCGCTCGCGCTGATCGATGTGCGGATACGTGTCATAGCCGACCAGGATGTCAGCGCAATCGACCATCCGCTGGCTGATGTTTGCGTGCAGGTCGAGCGTCGCGACGATCGGCACGTCGTCGCCGACTGTCTCGCGCACACGCTGGAGCAGCCAGCCGTCGGCGTCATCATCGACCTCACTGACCATCGCGCCGTGCAGCGCGAGCAACACGCCGCCGGGCCGTGTGGCCGCAATCCCGGCCACCAGCTCATCGACGAGCCCGGTCAGCGTCTCGGCCGTGACGATGCCC
>JBBECJ010000105.1:0-6377 GCA_040881885.1 Thermomicrobiales bacterium
CCCCCAACCTGGTGGGGGGCGGCCGCGTCGTATGCGACACGCGCGATCGCGCCGCAAGCTTCTGGATCACACCCGTGGAGTGTAGACAGCCTAATGTCGCGCCAGGCGACGCAGGAGGCCGGGTTCGGGTCCCTGAGACGGCCCGCGCTGCCGGTAGGCCTCATCGAGCACCGCCGCCGTCTCCTCGGCGCCCAAAACCCACTCGAACGGCTGCGGCGTCACATGGGCGGAGCCGTCGACTTTCGTGAGTCCCGTCACGATGATTGTCTGGCTGAGTTCGCTGAGCGTCACTGCCTCGGCCAGCTGTTCGTCGAGCCGGCGGCCAATTGCCCGGAACAAATCCTCGTAGCCCGTCGGCAGCAACTCCGCGCGCGTCAGGCGCCGTTCTCCGTCGCCGCGGGCGGTCACCGCCACCAGTTGCGGGAAGTCACGATCGAGGAACTCCAGCGCTTCCGGCGTCCGCCGTCCGGGACGGATGCCCCTTGCCAGAAAGCCGCCGCCGACTTCCCAGATGCTCACCGACCGAAACTCTGACAGGTCCAGCTCCCGGCCAACGACGCGCATCCGGTTTTGATAGGTCGGAAGCCGCAACCTATCCGGAATCTCCGGGCCAACCGCGATCGGGGTCGCGGGCGGCCCAGTCGATTCCGATTGCAGCAGATAACGCAGTTGACTCGCGACGGTGCCCGCGAAGCCCGTCTGTTTCGGAATGTAGTCACGCACGCCGGCCCGGAACGCCGCGACCGCGACCGACTCCGAACCAGCGCCGGAGATCATAATGACCGGCAGATCGGGATCGCGCTGATGCAGGCGCGCCAGAATCCGGAGTCCGTCTGTTTCCGGAAGATCGTAATCGAGCAGGCAGACAGCGCAGGTGTGGTGCTCCAGCCACTGGATCGCCGCGTCACCGCTGTCGGCCTGGGCTGGAGTTGGCAGCCCGAGCTTGGCAAACGCCTGCAGTAAACGCACTTGCAGCAGTTGATCGTGCGCGATGAGCAGAATGCCCTGACGGTTCACGGTGATTTCCTGCCCTCCGACGAAACGCGCGACACTTCGCTTACGCCGAACCATTGGTCGAGGACCAATATACGTCTCGTAACGTTATGTTGCCACGGGACGCCGAAAACGACGATCACCAAAAAGTCCGCAACATTTCGGCCCGCGCTTATTGTTTCTCCGGCTCCAGTGACGCTAATATCACATCATGCCGCTGGCCCATTGCACGATCCAACGTGATGTGGCAGCGTGCCGCGACGCTCGTGTCAAACGTTGTGTCAGAGACGCCATCCGCAGCCATTCATCGCATGACGCTAGCCACGACTGTCGAACCGGTCGTCTTCGGCATACACTGACTGTCCCTCGACGAGCGTGCCCAGCACTTGCAACGCCAGCAATTCGCCGGGATCGATCGCCGTCGGGTCCCGGTCGAGAATCGCGAAATCCGCGTACTTGCCCGGCTCGATGCTGCCCTTTTTCGTCTCCGCGAACTCCGCCCAGGCGGCGTCGAGCGTGTAGCCTTTCAGCGTCTGCTCGATCGTCAGCGCCTCGTTCGGCTGCCGGCCGTCGGCTGGGTTGCCATCCAGATCCTTGCGCGTGACCGCCTCGTAGAGACCGACGCGCGGGTCCAGCGTCTCGACCGGCCAGTCGGTGCCGATGCAGATCCGCGTCCCGAGCTTCAGGAACGATTGCCACGCGTAGGCGCCGGCCATCCGCTCCGCGCCAACCCGCGATTCGACCCAGTTCAGATCGGTGATCGCGTGCACCGGCTGGAGCGAAGCGATCACGCCAAGCTCGACGAATCGGCGCATGTCGTAGTCGGTGACGACCTGCTCGTGCTCGATCCGGTGCCGGTGATCGGGCCAGTCGTGCGCCTTCGTCGCCCGCTCAATCGCGTCGAGCGCCATTTTGCAGGCCGCGTCGCCGATCGCGTGCAGCGCGATCTGAATGTGGTGGCGGTGCGCGCGCTCGACGATTGGGTCGAGATCGGCCTGCGCGATCCGGAACACGCCGGTGTTGTCGATGTCGTCGCTGTACGGGCTGAGCATGGCCGCCGTTCGCGAGCCGAGCGTCCCGTCCAGACTGAGCTTGAGCGCTCCGAGCTTGATCCAGTCGTCGCCGAAGCCCGTCCGCGCGCCAACCGCGATCATCGGCTCGAGGAACGGTTGCGGAACCTCCCAGCCGCGCACCAACGTGTTGATCCGCAGCGTCAGCTCACCGCGCTCGCGAAACTCCTGGAAGAGGACGATATCCTCGGCCGGAGCATTGTCGTGGATGCCGGTGATCCCGTAGCGCGCCGCCTCGGCCAGCCCGCGCCGGAACGCTTTCGTCCGCGCCGCGCGGTCATCCGCCGGCAGGATGTCCTCAACCAGCTTCTTGGCCGTCTCCTGGAGGATGCCGGTCGGCTCGCCACGCTCGTCGCGCACGATCCGGCCGCCGTACGGATCGGCCCTGTCGCCGTTGATCCCGGCCAGCCGCAGCGCCGCGCTGTTGGCCCAGCCGACATGCCCGTCCGCGCGGCCGAGATAGACCGGGTTGTCCGGCGCGATCGCGTCGAGTTCCTCTTTTGTCGGCAGCGCCACGACATCGGTCCGCTTCGTTTCGTCCCAACCGCGTCCAACGACCCACTCGCCCGGCTGAACCGCGTTGACCTTCTCAGCCACCCGGCGCTGCATCTCCGCCATCGTCGTCGCCCCACCAAGCCGGATACGGTCAAGCGTCTGACTGCCACTCACGAAATGCGTGTGAGCGTCGATGAATCCCGGCATCAGCGTCGCGCCGTCCAGGTCGATCACCCGCGTCTTCGCGCTTCGCACTCCGGCCAGTTCGTCGCTGCTACCGACGGCGAGGATCTTCCCGTCACGAACAGCGACCGCCTCCGCGCGTGGCCGGCGGGAATCAATCGTCAGCACACGTCCATTGACGAACAACACATCTGCCACCGTCTCGCCTCCTGTTCCTCGCGCGTCCCAATCGACGACAGGATACCCGACGCTGGACTGGCTCTCGTGCGCGCTGTCTCCCGCCTGAAACGAGACCGCGCTACAATGCGCCCCGTCAGCACGCGTCGCGCACAATCGTTCGAGGATGAGGCTGGCGGCGCGGACACGACACAGGCAGTTGGCGAGGAGCACGGCGCATGACACGAGTGGTGGACGACCTCGATCGCGCGATTATCCAGCGTCTGCAACGCGACGGGCGGATGTCGAGCGCGGAGATCGCTCGCCAGCTCAGCGTCGCCGAGCGGACCGTTCGCGCGCGGATCGACCGGCTGGTGGGCGACAACGTCATCCGGCTGGTCGCGACCGTCGTCCCGCCGACCGTCGGCTTCGCCGTCACGGCCGATGTGTTCCTGGAGATCGAGGCTGGCCGCGTCCAGGAAGTCGCCCACCAGATCGCCGCCCGTCCCGAAGTCGGCTACGTCGGCCTCTCGACCGGCGACCGCGACATCTCGATCCAGATGCACGCCCGTTCAGTCGAGCAGCTTTACGATATCGTCTCCAACGAGCTCGGCAACATCTCGGGCGTCGTCCGGACCAACACGTTCATCATCCCGAAGATTATCAAGAGCCACTTCGACTTCGTTGGCCCTGACATGCTCGTCTCCGATCTCGACGAGCAGCCCGGCGACACGGCCACCGACGCGTCAATGCAGCCTGAAGGCATCGCAGGATCAGCCGACTAGGTCAGGAAGGGAGAGCGAGATGGTCACACAGGTTTCGCGCCGCGAGGAACTGGTCGAACGCGCGCACGCCGCCCTCGGCGGCAGCCTCGGCGCGCTCTTCTTGCCAGACGACCTCTCGGTCATCGTCGATCGCGCGGAAGGCGCCTACCTCTACGATGTGGATGGCCGGCGCTACATCGACTACCTGCTCGGCTCCGGCCCGATGCTGCTCGGCCACGCGCCGCCAGAGATCGTCGCCGTCGTCCAGGAGCAGGTCGCCAAAGGCCTCTCCTACTTCACGCTGAGCGAGAAGATCATCGAATTCGCCGAGCGCGTCATCGAGATCGTCCCCTGCGCCGAACAGGTGCGCTTTGTGTCGTCCGGCACCGAAGCCACCTACCATGCCCTGCGGATCGCCCGCGCTTACACCGACAAGCCCAAGGTGCTCAAGTTCGAGGGCGGCTATCACGGCGTCCACGACTACGCCCTGATGAGCGCCCATGCCCAGAAGCAGACCGACTACCCGACGCCGATCCCCGACTCGAAGGGCATCCCGCGCTCGATCGAGTCCAACGTCGTCATCTCCTGCTGGAACGATGTCGACTTGACCGAGGAGATCGTCCGCGCCCATCGCGACGAGCTGGCGGCCGTCATCTGCGAGCCGTTGCAACGCGCGATCCTGCCGGCGCCAGGCTTCCTCAAGGAGCTGCGCCGCATCACCGAGGAGAACGGCGTCCTGCTCATCTTCGATGAGGTCGTGACCGGCTTCCGCCTCGCGCTCGGCGGCGCCCAGGAGAAGTACGGCGTCATCCCCGACCTGGCCGCGCTCGGCAAGGCGATGTCGGCTGGCTACCCGATGGCCGCCGTCGCCGGCCGCAAGGACGTTCTCAGCGTCACCGTGCCGCGCGGCTCCGGCAGCGGCGATGTCCGGATGGGCGGCACGATGAGCGGCAACCCGGTCGGCGCCGTCGCCGGCCTCAAGTCGCTGGAGATCCTCAGCCGTGACGGCGTCTACCCGCGGTTGTATGACTCCGCCGACCGCCTGCGCAACGCGCTTCGCGCGCTGGCCGTCGAACGGGACTTGGAAATCCAGGTGCTCGGCGAAGGTCCGGTCCTCCAGATGCTGTTCACGTCCCAGCCAGTGACCGACTACCCCGGATTCCTGGCCGCCGACCGCGCGAAGTCGCGCCAGTTCGGCCTCGAATGCATCCGTCGCGGCGTCACGACGACACCCGGCGAAAAGTTCTACGTCTCGCTCGCCCACAGCGACGAAGACATCGAAGCAACGATCGCCGTCTTCGCGGAGGCGTTTGACGCGCTGATTGAGCGTGACGCGTGATGCGTGATGCGTATGTAGATTCGTTCACGCATTACGCATTGCGCGTCACGCATCACGCATCACCCGAAATCGAAAGGACCACCGTTTGTCACTCGCGAACCGCCTCGAAATCCCGGCTGACCTCGACAGATGGCTGCGTGAGACGCGCCGGATGATCCATATGCGGCCGGAGCTGCTCTGCGAGGAGCACGAAACGTCCGATCTGGTCCAGAAGCACCTGACCGAGCTGGGCGTCTCGTTCCGGAAGGGCGTCGGTGGCGATGGTCGTCCGCTCTACATGTCGCCGGAGATCCTCAAGCGCTCGGGCATCAAGACCTATCCGACGACCGGCGGCACCGGCGTCCTGGGCGAAGTTCGTGGCACGCGTGGCAAGGGCGACGGCAAATGCGTGCTGCTGCGCGCCGACATGGACGCGCTGCCGATCGAGGAAGCCAACGATGTGCCGTACAAGTCGCAGACGCCCGGCAAGATGCACGCCTGCGGCCACGATCTCCACACGACCGTCCTGCTCGGCGTCGCCGAACTCCTCTCCGGCATGACCGACACCTTCGACGGGACCGTCAAGCTGATGTTCCAGCCGGGCGAGGAGGGCGCCGGAGGCGCGGTCGCCATGATCCACGACGGCATCCTTGAGAATCCCGCCGTCGACGCTGCCTTCGCGCTGCACGTCACCAGCGAGTTGACGCCAGGCAACGTCTCGCTCGGCGCCGGGCCGCACGCCGCCGCCGCCGACACGTTCGAGATTCACGTCACCGGCAAGGGCGGCCACGCCGCCTTCCCGCACACGACCGTCGACACGACGCTGGTGGCCGCCCACATCCTGATCGCGCTCCAGACGCTTGTCGCCCGCGAGCTCGACCCGCTTGAAACGGCGGTTGTCACCGTCGGAACGCTGCAGGCCGGCACAGTCAGCAACGTCATTCCGCACACTGTAAAGATGACGGGAACCGTCCGCACCTACAAGCCAGAGATACGCGATTACATGGAGCAGCGCATCACCGAGATGGTGGCCACGATCGCCCAGGGCTTCCGCGCCACCGCCGAAACGATCTACCTGCGCGGCTACCCGCCGATGGTCAACGACCCGGAGATGACCGCTTTCGCCCAATCGGTCGCCGAAGAGCTGCTCGGCGGCGAGCACGTCCACTACGGCAAGCCGATCATGGCCGGAGAAGACCTCGCCTTCGTGCTCGACAAGGTCCCCGGCTGCATGCTCAGCCTCGGCACCGGTAATCCCGAGCGCGGCTTCATCTACCCACCCCACCACCCGCGCTTCGACGCCGACGAAGACGCCCTCGCCGTCGGTGTCCAGGTCCTGAGCGCCATCGCCCTCCGCTTCCTCGACGCGGACGTGTAGTGCGCGGGATTCGGGATTCG
>JBBECJ010000106.1:0-6347 GCA_040881885.1 Thermomicrobiales bacterium
GGTAAAGGCGCGGGCGCGACGACGGGCCGACCGTCCCGGCCAGCGCGCGGCTGTGGTAGAGGACAGTCACCGGTCCGGGGTCTCCGGTCATCGCGTGCTTGATCGCCAGTTGGGTGCTGCCGACCGCCTCGGCTCCGCCGACCGGCTGGAAGACGCGCTTCGAAAAGCCGCCGAAGCTGGCCTTCGCGTCGTAGGCGCCGTACTCGCCGGAGCCGGACTGGGTCGGCGCGAGGTGCGTAAACGGCGCGGCGTCGGTCAGCTCGGTCAGCAACAGCATCGGCGAACTGCCCAGGTGCGCCTCGAGCGCGCCGGTCGAAGCCGCCAGCACGAACGCGCCCTGGCCCATCACGACGCCGGGCCTTCCGGTCAGCCGCCCGTAGACCTCGGCCATGATGCTGCCCAGCCCCTCCTCGCGAGTCTGGACCACGCGAATCGTCTCGCGGTGGTCGTAGAGCGCCTTGTAGATGCCGACCGTGTTGCCGCCCGGCATCCCAAACACGAACTCGATCCCGGCCTCTTCCAGAACCCGGCAGATTGCCTCCGGAACTGAAACATCCTCGTCGAGCAGGTAGTCAACGTGGCCTTCGTTTACGGTCATGGCCCACTCCTTGGGTGTTGTCGGATGAGTCGGTTGAGCCGCACAGTACTGGGAACCACGCGGCCTGTAAAGTGCATCGAACCCAACCATGAACTTCCGTTCGTTGACAGAATGCTTCCGCGCTGGTAGCATGCGCGGCAGTTGAATCGATCAACGACGATGATCGGGACGAGTACGCATCCGGGCGACGCTCAGAGAGCCGGCGGTCTGGTGAGAGTCCGGCGTGAACGTGGATGCGGAATGGCCCCGGGAGTCGCGCTCCGAACGGCTACGGCCAAGTAGGCGGCGCCGGAAACTCCACCGTTACCAGGGAGCGGGGTATCGGACACGCCTGACGTGTCCCGTATCTGACGAGGTGGACCTCACCCCCAACCCCTTTCCGTCGCGGAGATGGTGAGCAAGAGGGCGGCTGGTCAACAAGGGTGGTACCGCGGGTGTGCATGATGCGCCTCCGTCCCTTCTGGGATGGAGGCTTTTTGTTTGCCCCGCGGGCGACGTAACGAACGAGGAACGACGTGGATCTGGATCTTCGGTTCAACAGGAGCGAGCGACGGTCGATCGCGGAATGGAGCCGGGCCTGTTGGCGACGCGGGTAACGCGTTAGGCAGTTCGGGTGATAGCCCGCGCCCGTTGAACACTCGCTGATAAACCGATGGAACAGGAACACAACAATGATAGAGACGACAATCGAGAGGCAAACAACGAGGACGCGGCGGCGCTATTCGCTGTCGCTGGACGAGGTCGCCGCCCTGCGCGACCAGGGCAATGTGATACCGATCTACCGCGAGATCATGGCCGACATGGAGACGCCGGTTTCGGCCTACCTGAAGGTGGCGGAGGGGCCGTACTCGTTCCTGCTGGAGTCTGTCGAGGGGGGAGAGCAACTGGCGCGCTACTCGTTCCTCGGAGCCGATCCGTACCTGACGGTGCGGCTGGAGGACGGCGTCGCCCACGGCAACCAGCGCGGCTACAAGCAGGCGATCCCGTACAGCGACCCTCTGGTGGCGTTGCAGTCCTTCCTCGCGCCGTACCGGGCGGTCAACGTCCCGAACTTGCCGCGCTTCCTGGGCGGGGCGGTCGGCTACCTGTCGTACGAGGCGGTGCGCTACTTCGAGAATCTGCCGAGCGCGCCGAACGACCCGCATGGCTTCCCAGATGGCGTCTTCATGTTCGTTGACACGATGGTTGTCTTCGACCACCTGGAGCGAAGAATCAAGGTCGTCTCGCACGTCCATGTCGATCCGGCGACGCCGATTGAGCGCTCCTACGACGACGCGGTCGAGCGGATCGAGCGGCTGGCGCGACGGTTAGAGTCGACCCGGCCCGATGTCCCGGTCGGCGACCGGCCGCTTGACCCGATTTCGGTGCACGAGCGGGCGCGGCATAACATGAGTCGCACGCACTACGACAACATGATCGAGAAGGCGAAGGAACACATCGCGGCCGGTGACATCTTCCAGGTGGTCCTCTCGCAACGAGTCGAGATCGAGACCGGTGTCCATCCGTTCACGCTCTACCGGGCGTTGCGGACGGTCAACCCGTCGCCGTTCATGTTCTACCTGCAGATGGGCGACGAGCAGATCGTCGGCGCGTCGCCGGAAGCGCTGATCCGGCTGGATGGGCGCGAACTGACGACACACCCGATTGCCGGAACGCGCAAGCGCGGGCGCAACGAGGCCGAGGATCTCGCGCTAGAAGCCGAGCTACTGGCCGACGACAAGGAGCGCGCCGAGCACGTTATGCTCGTCGATCTGGCGCGCAACGACATCGGCAGGGTCGCGACGCCGGGAACCGTCCAGGTCCCGGTCCTGCTGCGCACCGGCCGCTTCTCGCACGTCATCCACATCGTCTCACACGTGACCGGCGAGCTGCGCGAGGACCTCACGGCCGTCGACGCGCTGCGCGCCTGCTTCCCGGCCGGAACGGTCTCCGGCGCGCCGAAGATTCGCGCGATGGAGATCATCGCCGAGCTAGAGAGTGACCGGCGCGGCTTCTACGCCGGCTGCGTCGGCTACCTGGCCTACTCCGGCAACATGGACATGGCGCTGGCGTTGCGGACAGTGGCGGTTCGCGACGGAACCGTCATCATGCAGGCCGGCGGCGGGATCGTCCACGACTCAACCGCCGACTTCGAGTATCAGGAGACGCTCAACAAGATGGGCGCGGCCATGCGGGCGCTTGAGGTGGCCGAGGAGCTGGAAGCCTTGACGCGGGACGCGGGACGCGGGACGCCGGAATCAAGGAGTCACGAAGAGGTTGCGAGCGAGCTGGTTCGGGAGGTGGCGGCGTGATTCTGTTGATCGACAACTACGACTCGTTTACCTACAACCTGTACCAGTATCTGTCTGAGCTGGGCGCTGAGGTGCGGGTGGTCCGGAACGACAAGATCAGCGTCCACGAAGCGCGGGAGATGCAGCCGGAGCGAATCGTCATCTCGCCGGGACCGGGTGAGCCGTCCGAAGCCGGCGTCTCGGTCGATCTGATCCAGGAACTGGCCGGTCAGGTTCCAATCCTCGGCGTCTGCCTCGGTCATCAGGCGATTGGAGCGGCCTTTGGCGCCAGGATCGTGCGCGCTCCACAGGTGATGCACGGCAAGACGAGCAGCGTCACCCATGACGGGCGCGGCGTTTTCAGCGGACTGCCCAGCCCGTTCACGGCCACCCGGTACCACTCGCTGATCATTGAGGAAGCCAGCCTGCCGGACTGCCTGGAAGTCGCGGCTCGGTCCGAGGACGGCGTCATCATGGGTCTGCGTCACCGCGAGTGCGACATTGACGGCGTCCAGTTCCATCCCGAATCGATCCTGACGACCGGCGGCCACCGGTTGCTGGCGAATTTTATCGGGGCGGTCAGCAATCGGCTTTCAGCCGTCAGTCCGATTGGGTATTGAGATGATTGCAGCGCAGATTCAACTTCCCAGAGTCCGCCAGTTCGGCGAGGACAACACCTCTCGAACTGTCAGCCTGAGCCGCAGCGAAGGATCGCCTGGCCTTGACACGAAGAGGGCTGGCCATGATCGACGAGATCGCCTGCCGATCGTCGCATACCTGTCACAGACGCTGAGCGAACCTTCGCTGCGGCTCAGGACGACAGGCCAACGGATGCTTTCCTTGCCGAACATTGACCATTTGGACAGCGACCAATGCACATATGCAGAATCACATCACGAGAAAGGACCGCACACGTGTTAAAGCCACACATCCAGGCGGTCGTTGAGGGACAGACGCTGGCGCGCGACGAGGCGAGGGGGGCGATGGAGATCATCATGAACGGCGAGGCGTCGCCGGCCCAGATCGGCTCGTTTCTGATGGGGCTGCGGATGCGCGGCGAGACCGATGACGAACTGGCCGGGTTCGCCGAAGTCATGCGCGCGAAAGCGGTCCGTGTTCCGCTCGACGACATCGGACCAGTCGTCGACACCTGCGGGACCGGCGGCGACGGAGCGCAGACGTTCAACATCTCGACAACGGCGGCATTCGTCGTCGCCGGGGCGGGGGTCAAGGTCGCGAAGCACGGCAACCGGGCAGCGACCAGCCGGTGCGGCTCTGCCGATGTGCTGGAGGGGCTGGGCGTCAGGATCGAGCTGGCGCCGGAGCAGGTGGCCGAGTCGATCGAGCGGGTCGGGATCGGTTTCATGTATGCGCCGGCATTTCATCCGGCCATGCGCTTCGCCGGGCCGGTCCGGCGCGAGATCGGCGTTCGGACTGTCTTTAACCTGCTCGGGCCAATCACGAATCCGGCCGGCGCGCAGCATCAGGTGATCGGCGTCCCAACCGCCGATTCCGCAGCCCGGCTGGCGCGGGTGCTGGGCCTGCTCGGCTCGCGGCACGCGCTGGTCGTGCACGCCCACGAAGGACTGGACGAGATCGGCGTGGCCGGCGGGACAACGGTCGCCGAGATGCTGATGCGCGAGAGCGCCTGGGTGACGACGTACGACATCACGCCCGAGCAATACGGCTTCGAGCGGCGCGAGCGTGACGCGGTCCGCGGCGGCAGCGTGTCCGACAACGTCGCGATCGTGAACAACGTCCTGGCCGGAAGTCGGGGAGCGCACCGCGACATCGTCCTGCTCAACGCCGGCGCGGCCCTCTACGCCGCCGACATCGTCCCCAACATCGCGTCCGGCATCCAGGTCGCCGCCGAGTCGATCGACAGCGGCGCGGCCCGCGAGCGCCTTGACGCGCTGGTGGCGCTGACGACGCGGATGGGCGCCGCCGAAAGGGCGGTCGCCTGATGGTTGGGACGACGACCGGCACGTATCTCGACCGGATTCTGGAGAACACCGCCGCCGAGCTTGTGCGGCGCACGGCGTTGCGACCACTCGCGGAAGTTCAGCGCGACGCCAACTGTCAACCGGACCCAATCCCGTTCGCCGCTGCCCTGCGCGGGAGCGGCGTCTCGGTTATCGCCGAGGTCAAGCGCGCCTCGCCATCAAGAGGACCGATCGCGCCAGACATCATCGCGACCGATGTCGCGCGCGAGTACATCGCCGGAGGCGCGGCGGCGATCTCGGTCCTGACCGACGAAAGGTTCTTTCGTGGCACGCTCGACGACCTCGCAGCGGTCGCCGGACTGGCCCGCTCCGCGACAGTTCCAACGCCAGTCCTGCGCAAGGACTTCGTGATCGACGCGTACCAGATCGCCGAGGCGCGAGCGGCGGGCGCATCGGCCGTCCTGCTGATCGTCGCGGCGCTCGAACGGTCGCTGCTAGTTGAACTGCATGACATGGCGCGCGAGTTCGGTCTGGACGCGCTGGTCGAGGTCCATGACGAAGCCGAGCTGGAGGTGGCGCTCGCTATTGGCGCGACACTGATCGGCGTCAACAACCGTGATCTGCGCACGTTCGCGGTCGATCTGGCGACCACCGAGCAGCTGGCGGCGCGTGTGCCGCCCGCTGTGACGCTCGTCGGCGAGAGCGGCATACGGACGCGCGCCGATGTCGAGCGGCTTGGCCGGGCCGGTGTCCACGTCGTCCTCGTCGGCGAGACGCTGATGCGCGCCCCAGACAGGGCGACGGCGATCCGGGAGCTGCTCGGATGACGCTGGTCAAGATCTGCGGCATCCGCGAGGCGCGACACGCGCTGGTGGCGATTGAGGCCTGGGCCGATATGCTCGGGCTCGTCTTCTACCCGTCCAGCCCGCGAAACGTCTCAATGGAAGAGGCGAAGGCAGTACGTGACGCCGTCCGCGCCGCCGACCCGGACGGGCACGTCAGATTGGTCGGCCTGTTCGTGAACGAGACGCCAGCGCGAATGAATGATGTCGCCAATGAGGTTGGGTTGGACATCATTCAGCTTTCCGGCGACGAGCCAGCGTCAACGATCGCGGAATTAGACCGTCCAGCAATCGCCAGTATTCGGATCAATTCGTCAGGGACGCTGGACGAGGAACGGCGATTCCGCGAACTGACCTCCGCCAGGCCGATGGCGATCATGGTCGACGCGCATGTCCCCGGCATGTATGGCGGGACCGGGACCGTCGCCGACTGGTTCGTCGCGGCCGACTTCGCGCTGCGCTACCCGGTCATCCTGGCGGGTGGTCTGCGCTCCGAAACCGCCGCCGCCGCCGTCCGCCGCGTCAAGCCCTTCGCGGTCGACGTGTCGAGCGGCGTCGAGACAGGCGGCGTCAAGGATTCATCGAAGATACGCGCGTTCATCGCGGCGGCGAAAGGTGTGACATGTGAACGTAATCTCCATGCGTAGGGACGGACCCGTGTGTCCGTCCGACAATAGGATCGGCGTTCAGCCGA
>JBBECJ010000107.1:0-1145 GCA_040881885.1 Thermomicrobiales bacterium
GAAAGGAGTGAGTTTCGAGAGTTGGACACCGTGACACGGCTCCTTTCGCCTTAGCACTCAGCACTTTCTCCTCAGCACTCGCATTTGACAGACTGTCCATCCTCCCTGAGAATGCCGGCGCAACGCCCTTGTCCAGCGTCCGACGCTGATTCCGCCGCCACGCAGCAGTCTGGAGCGCCGATGTTCTCATATGCCGGCTCGTACGATGGGACGATCGCGAGCGATGATCCCATTCCCGACGTTCCGCGAGCAAAGCAGGAACCGCCAGCGAACAGCCGCACCCCGGATCGGACGGCGGCCGAGCCTGAGCGCGCGGAAAGCGCATGGCTGCCGATCGACGCCGCCTGTAAGCTGCTTGGCGTCGATCAATCGACACTCCGGCGCTGGAGCGACAGCGGCAAGATACCAGTCTTCCGGACGCCGGGCGGCCACCGGCGCTACAACGAGGATGACCTGCGGGCGCTCGTCCGCGGCGAGCCGCGCCGCCGGCGGGTCAGCCGCCAGATCCTGACGACGATGTCGATGTCGGCCTACGAACACGATTACATCCGCCAGGCCCAGTCCCGGCCGTGGTACCGCGCCTACGACCAGCGCACGCTCGACGAGCTGCGCCCGCTCGGGCGGCGGATGGTCGATCTGACGATCCGCTACATCAGCAGCCGCGGCGAGCGTGGCGACATCATCGCCGAGAGCCGCGAGATCGGCCACGAATACGGTGGCTGCTCGGCGCGGGTCGGCCTGACGACCTCCGAGGCGCTCGAAGCGTTCCTCTTCTTCCGCAACCCGGTCGTCCAGGCTGTCACCCACTACATCGAGGACGAGAACGTCCCGACCCGCCGCGCCGCCCGGATCACCAGCGAGCTGACCCACTTCCTCGACGCCGTCCTGATCGAGACGATCCGCGCCCACCAGGAGCAGATGGGCGGCGATTGATGGCGTCGAAACCCCTCCCCAACCCCTCCCCTGCACGGAGAGGGGCTTTTACCACCGGGCATCTGAAAGCCCCTCTCCGTGCAGGGGAGGGGTTGGGGAGGGGTTTCGACGCACGGACGCTCTTGACGCTCCGCACGACCGCCGCTAGACTGCTCGCCACCATGACGGCGGCTCCGGCGGCTTAGCAATCTGTCCGTGGTGTTACGCCACGG
>JBBECJ010000108.1:0-6301 GCA_040881885.1 Thermomicrobiales bacterium
GCATCGCCGCGAGCGTACGGCTATCTATCCGCTCGCCCGACGAACGGCGCTGCCGATCGCCGATCCAGCGGGGCGCGGCTTCGACGCCACCATTGAGTTCCACGTTCCCGACCACGATCGCGCCGAGCAGGGCTCACTTCGCGATCAACCGCGTGGCGTTCGGCTCGTGTCGTGGACGGTGCTGGCGATCGTCCCGCTCGTTATGCTCGTTTGGGCTGGGTCGGTTGTCATCCCAATCGCCTGGGAAGCGCGGCAGGCGGCCGGCAAGGTGTTCGTGACACCGGTCGCTCGACAGTCGTTCGTGACGCCGGTCGCCACAGCGCCAGTCGTCCCCGGTAACACGCCAACCGCTAAGCCGACCAACGGGCCGAACGAGGCTCTTCCGACCGCGACGACGCGCCACGGCGACCCTACGCCCACGACGCCGGCTCCGACGTCGACCGCGCTTCCTGAATGGTCCGGCCGGGAACCGATCAACATCCTGCTGCTGGGCGTCGACACGCGGCTTGGCGACACCGGTCCGCCACGCAGCGACACCATCATCATCGTCCGCGTCGATCCGGTCGCCAGGCGTGTCGATATGCTCTCGATTCCGCGCGACCTGCTTGTAGAGATTCCAGGCTACTATGCGACCAAGATCAACGCCGCCTATCCATTTGGCGAGCTGGACGAGTCGATTCCGGGTGGCGGGCCAACCCTCGCCGCTCAGACGATCGAGTACAACTTCGGCATACCAATCCACTACTTTGCCGAGGTCGATATCGCCGGAATGGAGACGGTCATCGACACGATTGGCGGGATCATGGTAGACGTGCCAGGAATCGTGACCGACGACCAATACCCAACTGAGGACTCCGGCTTCACTCGCGTGCATTTCACCCCAGGTCTGCAGATGATGGACGGAGTAACAGCCGTCCGCTATGCGCGCACGCGTCACGACGGCGGCGACTTCTCGCGGCAGGCGCGTCAGCAGCAGGTGTTGCTCGCGATCCGCGAACGCGCGCTGGCAACGGGACTGATCACCAACCTCCCGAATCTGATCTCTGAACTGGGTGATTCGATTCGCACCGACATCCTCGGCGACGACCCGTCGCTCCGCAAGCTCTACTCGCTGGCGCGGCTGGGGCAGGAAATTGGCCGCGAGAACATTTACTCCCACACACTCGGACCGTACGTCTTCGAAGAGTTCATCAACGACGGCTATTACCTGGTCGGTGACTGGGCCGTGATTCGCGAACTAGCCGCGGATCTGGCGTCGGACCCAAACGGGCGCAACGGCTTTGAGCCGCAGGAGGAGCTTGATTCCCCCAACGAGCCGATCGACGTCGGCGAATAGAGACGCCGCTTACGGCTCGGGCTTCTCGGAGCTTCCGCTCGCGCCACGCTCACCGTACTTGCGCGCCCATTCGCGTGTCTTGTCTCGCGCCTGCGTCGCCGCTGCCGAGGCCGCCGAAACCGCTTTGCCTGCCGCGTCGGTCGCGTAGTCGCGCGCGAACGCGACTGCTTCCTGAGAGGTCGCCAAATCGCGGTCGAGCAGTTCGCGGGTCAAACCGGAGCGTTCCAGATGCTCGTTGACAGCCTCAGGCGAGGCCTCGCGGCTCCAGCTGGCCAGCGATCGCAACACTGGCACGAGCGTGTGCAACCTGGCGATCAGCGGGAAACCGGGGATGAAGCGAGCCGCGACCGGCAGCGCTCCGGCGGCACGCAGCGATGTCCCGCGCGACGCAGCCGCCTGCCGGGCGGCCTCCGGCACCGGACTGACGCGCTCGTCGAGCGCCAACGACCTCGCCAGGCCGAGATAAGCCGGCACTCGTTTCATCAACGCGTTGCCGCGCGTCCGCAGATCCTCATCGAGATTGAGAGCGGCGCGGACTGCGCTCGCCAATTGCGGACGGCTGACCACGTCGGCGTCATAGATGACCAACACGCCGTCGTCGGTGACGGACGTCGACGCAACGCCCTGCATCACACCGAGCGTCGCGGCGACCGCCCGAGCGTCGGCCGCATCGTCGGGCGACATCGTCGCGGCCTCGCCCGCTGGAAGGATCCGTTGCCATGTCAACAGCGCCTGCCCCGCTCCATGGTCTTCCGCCCAGACGCGGGAGCGCCGGTTGAATTCTGGGACTTGTGGTTGGTTCGGTGTTTCCAACGGCGTTCCGCTTTTCCAAGTTCGGCTTCGACGGTCCTAATGGTACTCTCGCAGCGAAGTCAGCATTGCGGCGAGGGCCGGAATCGGTAACGATGTGCGCGCGATCTGGAGTGACTCGCGGCGATGACACGTGGAAGGACGGACTTGGGTGGCACGCGTCGAGAGCGGCGACGAACAAAAGCGCCGCGCCGCGGAACGGGCCGCCGAGCTTGTCGAGGACGGCATGTCGGTCGGGCTCGGCAGTGGAACGACCGCCGAGCTGTTTGTGCGCGCGCTGGCCCCGCGTGTGGCCGCCGGACTACGCCTGCGCTGCGTGGCGACATCTGGCCGGACCGAACTGCTCGCCAATCAACTCGGCATCCCGCTCGTCGATCTGAGCGCCCAACTCGACCTCGCTGTTGACGGCGCCGACGCGATAGAACGAGGCACTCTGGCCGCCATCAAGGGCCGAGGCGGAGCGCTTACGCGTGAAAAGATCGTCGCGCAGGCGTCCGGGCGGTTCGTGCTGGTCGGCGATGGCAGCAAGCTCGTCGAACGGTTGAGTGACGTGTCGCCATCAATGCCCGTTCCGGTCGAGGCGCTTCAGTTTGGCTGGCGGATGACGCGCCTGCGGCTGGCCGCGCTCGGCGATCCGATCCTCCGTGAACGCGGCGGCGCTCCTTTCGTCACTGACAACGGCAACGTTGTAATCGATCTCTACAGCTCCCCGCTCGATCGAGCGGCCGATCTGGCTGTGTCAATATCGGGCATTCCCGGCGTCGTCGATCACGGATTGTTCCTCGATATCGCCTCGCTCGCGCTCATCGCCGAGCCGGGTGGAATCCTGGAGTTGCGGCGCGTCTGAAATCGTCGAGCAACAGTGTCTTGAGCGTTCGGTCATTTCCAGGCCGGGAATGTCGTTGGCGAAAGCTCCTCGACCGAACGTCGCGCCCAGTCGCCGGCCTGCATTTCGGACCACATCCGTTCGCCGGCGTGCTGGACAGCAAGATTGGCCGCTGGCTGGTCGACGTAGAGGGGCTGGCCGTCGTCGAAAACGGTCGTGCCGTCAATGATGACTGTCCGCAGATCCTCAGTCTGCGCATTGTAGACGATGTTCTTGAGCGCGTCCCGTAACGGCGTCATGAAGACCGAATCACGCTTCCAGATCAGGATGTCCGCTTTCGCGCCAACCGAGATCCGGCCTAGGTCATTGCGATGCAACATCTTCGCGGCGTTGAGCGTCGCCGCGTTGAAGACATCCGCGGCCGTCGATTGCTGCGTGTCACGCGACGTGATCTTCCCGACGACCGCCGTCCAGCGTAGCGCCTCGATCATCGACTGCGGCGCTGTGTCAGTGCCGAGGCACATGTTGACGCCCGCCTTCAGGTAACCGCCAAACGACTCCATCGCGATGCCGCGCCGCGCGAAGACCCAGACACAATGGGCGACGCTCGCCCCCGATTCGGCCAGCAGCGACAGATCGTCGCCGGAGTACTGCGCCCACGACGATCCGGCGATGATGATGACGTGGCCGAGGATGTTCCATTCGGAGAGGAATCCGATCTCGTTCAGCCACTCGACCGGCGTCAGCCCGTTTCGACGGATCATTTCCTGGAACTCGTTTGTGGACTGGCTCGTGTGCAGCGCCAACGGAACCTGCATGCTGTCGGACGCCGCGCGACTCATCCGCAGCAGTTCCTCGGTGCAGGTGTCGACCTGGGCGGGCGAGAGGTAACCCTTGACCCGCCCGTTGGCGGACCCATCCACGCGCTCGATGAACTCAACCGCCCTGCGAAAGCCCTCCTTCCCGGCTTCCTCGTCCCATCGATAGTCAACGCGTCGTCCGTCCGGCGTGTGCCAGCGGCCCGAGCGGTAGCCATTCGCGATGTAGGCGCGCAGTCCCGCGTTTTCGACGGCGGCGGCGGTGTAGTCGCCCTGACCGCCGATCTCCATCACGGTCGTCGTCCCGGTCCGGAGCAGCTCGCCCATCGAGTAGTCAACGCAAGCGCGCCGGGCGTCATCGTCGATACCTGCCGAGCGGGCCGGCAGCATCTCGAACAGCCCGGAGTAGTAGAACTGGCGTCGGCCCTGATCCTCGATGAACGACTTGTCGAGCGGCGACTCTGTCAGATGGGTGTGAGTATTGATCAACCCAGGGGTAACAATCGCGTTGCGCGCGTCGATGACGCGATCTGCGGCGCCGTCGAACGTCTTACCAACGTGGACGATCTCGTTCCCATCGATGACAACGACACCGTCGGTCAGCATACGGTGCCCGCCGTCCTGGTAGGCGACGATGACGCCACCGTCGATCCTGATCCGTTCTCGATTGACCGGCGCTTCAGACACGGTTCGCGCTCCCCTCCCAAACACGCCAGACAGCGACGCGAGCGTAGCACAATGAGCGTGAAGCGCGGCTTCGGTCCGCGCCCTCGATCCGACGCCGAGTGTTGGCTTCCGGTTAGCCAACGCGTACGATAACGCGAACCACCGCAAGCGCCTGGCAGGAGTCGAATGATGGCCGACACGAACAAGACATCAACGTCCCAGCCGTTCGAAACAGGCCGCGACGAAGCGTTGCGCCACGTTCGATACGAAGATCTGCTGCGCGCCATTGGCAGCTATGTCGACGAACAGGGTCTGACCGACGTTCTCGTAACTCAGATTCCCGACGGTGTGCTACTGAAAGGAACGACAGTCGATCGATCGCCGCGAGCCGCGACCGAGCGCATTTCAGCAGTGTTGTTCACCAACGAGGATGTTCTGGCGCTGCTCGAAGCCAGCCTCAGGCGCCGCGGAAAGACCGACCAGCTCCGGTCGCGGTGGATGAAGCGCCGAACCTGATCGGCGCTTCCATGTCACGTCCGCCCGCCACAAAATCTGACGCTGGAATCGCCGCCTGGGACCGGCGACGTTCATCGACGGGCTGCGATTCTCCGCGCGTGCCGTAGAATCGCAGCGGCGAGATGCGCCGGCATTGGGGGAGGTATCTGTGGCGAGCGGCCATTCATTGCGATTCGGTGTCGTGTCCGGAGCGCGAAAACCGTATTCCGAACTGGTCCAGCGCTGGAAGGACGCTGAGTCGCTCGGCTTCGACAGCGTCTGGGTTACCGACCACTTTATCACCGGCAACGAGCCTGAAAACGACGCCGAACCGCTGCTCGAAGCCTGGACCGTCATCGCGGGGCTGGCGATGGCGACCGTTCGCATCCGTTTCGGAGTCATGGTGACGGGCAACACCTACCGCAACCCGGCGCTGCTGGCCAAGCAGGCTGTGACGGTTGATCACATCTCCAACGGCCGGCTGGACCTCGGATTCGGCGCCGGCTGGTGGGTGCGGGAACATGAGGCGTACGGCTATCCGATGCCGGAGCGGCGCGAACTGGTCGATCGATTCGGCGAGGCGCTGACGATCATCGACGGCCTCCAGAAGCACGATCGCTTCGACTTCCATGGCAAGCACTATTGGGTGACCGACGCGCCATTCGAGCCGAAGCCGATCCAGCACCCACGCATCCCGATGCTCGTCGGCGCGTCCGGCCCACGCATGCTGCGCCTGGCTGCGAGGTTCGCCGATGCCTGGAACACGCGAGGCGCCGCCGACATCGCCGCCGAACGGACCCAACTCCTCGATGAAAAGTGCCGCGAGGTCGGCCGCGATCCCGGCGAAATCCGTCGCTCGATCTGGCCCTACGAGCACCCTTGGGAGTCGGTAGACAATGTCAAGCAGGTGATCGAGTCCTACCGCGCCGTTGGCTACACTGACTTCGTCTTCGGCTGGCCGCCCGACGAATACAACGATGTCATGCTTGAGTTCGCGCGCGATGTCATGCCAGGGCTGCGCGACTAGACGCCATCATCCCCAACCGCCACCCAACGGGTACCCGGACCAAATCTGGGAAAGGGGAGCGTGGACCGGCAAGGAGACGTTCTCGACCTGCTCCCCGCTCCCAGTTCTGGGGGAGGGGATTGGGGGCGAGGGCCGGAAGGATGTAACGACGCGCATGGACCTGAAGCTCTACGACATCAGCATCCGAATAGAACCGGGGATGCCACAGTGGCCGGGCGATGATCCAGTGACCGAACGAGCATTACTGCAGACACCGGGCGATGTCGCGAACGTCACCCAACTCGTTCTGACGACGCACACAGGAACGCACGTCGAGCCCCCCC
>JBBECJ010000109.1:0-1137 GCA_040881885.1 Thermomicrobiales bacterium
CCGGTGATCCACATCGCGCAGACGAAGACGATCCGGAATGGGTCATCGGCGTCCTTGAACTTGTCGGCCAGCTTCTCCTGGAGCATCCGGCGGCGGTGCGGGGCGATGTCGAGCCCTTTGTCGCGGAAGTCCTGGACCTCGTTCTGGGCGGCCGAGACGACGACGGCCATGTCGGTGGATTCCATGAAGGCGATGGTGCGCGTCAGGTCGTCGCGGGCTTCGGGTGTGGCGAATCGGGTCTGCTCGCGAAGCTCGCCCAGCCTGGCTATCCAGTGCTTCTGGACCTTGTCGTACATCTTTACGGCGGTGGCCTTGTCGATCGTGACGACCATCGCCTTGCCGGGGTCGCCGCCAGCCAGGCGACCGGTGTAGTGGGCGACGATGTCGGCGGCGATCGTTTCGAGCCGTTCGTCGCGGGTGATCAGGTGGTACTCGCGGCGGAACTCGCGTTCGAGCCGGTCGAGCTGATCCTCGTCGAGACCGGCCTCGTCGATCAGTTGCCGCATGTCTTCGTCGAGCTGCTCATTGGTGATCTGGAGCTCCGGGATGCGGTTCTCGTAGTAGAGCGGGACGGTGGCGTTGTCCTCGACCGAGTCGCGGAAGTTGTAGACGCTGACGTAGTCGCCAAAGACCTCGCGCGTCTTCTCCTCGCCAGCGATGAGCGGCGTGCCGGTGAAGCCGATGAAGGCGGCGTTGGGGAGCGCGCGGCGCATGTTCATGGCGAAGATGTCGTACTGCGAGCGATGCGCCTCGTCGGTCATGACGATGATGTCGTCGCGCTCGGAGATGAGCGGGTAGGTCTGGCCGGGTGGCGCGTGGAACTTCTGGATGAGCGTGAACAGGTTGCGGTGGTTCTCGCTGAGCAGTTGTTTCAGGTGGGCGCCGCTGGTGGCGTGGACGGCGTCCTCCGGCTCGGTGACGGCCCCGGCGTCGGCGAAGTTGTTGTAGATCTGCTGGTCGAGATCGTCGCGGTCGGTGACGATCAGGAAGGTCCAGTTGCCGGGGAGGGTACGCAGCACCTTCTGAGAGAAGAAGACCATCGAGAACGACTTGCCGCTGCCCTGGGTGTGCCAGAAGACGCCGAGGCGGACCCCACCCCCCAGCCCGCCACCCAGAGGGTACCCGGCCGACGCGGGG
>JBBECJ010000110.1:0-6254 GCA_040881885.1 Thermomicrobiales bacterium
AACCTGCAAATCGAGCCTGCGATTCTCGAAGAGATCGCGTCCGGCGGTCTCGGCGTGATCGACGCGCTTCCCGGCGGCGGCACCGAGCGTGTCATGATCCAGTTCGCCAACCCGCGCGAGGATGTCGGTGGCGCCTTCTCGGAGCCGGGCACGCAACACCCAATCTGGTCGGATCTGCGCGCTCGCCAGGCGCTGGCGCTCTCGATCCAGCGCGACACGATCGCCGAGCAGCTCTACGGTCAGGGCGGTGTCGCCGCCTCGAACATGTACGACGTGCCGGCCAAGTTCGTGAATCCCGACATCACCTGGGACTACGATCTGGACGCCGCCAAGGCGCTACTCGACGAGATGGGCTTCACTGGCGGTGACATTCTGTTCCAGACCTCGATCAACACGGTGCGTCAGAAGCACCAGGAGATCATGAAGCAGGACATGGAAACGCTTGGTTTCTCTGTCGAAATCAAGAGTGTTGACGCATCGGTGTACTTCTCGACCGACCAGGGCTCGCCGGACACAGCCGGCAAGTTCTGGGCCGACCTTGAGATGCACACCAACGGCCCGACGATCTATCCGGCCACCTGGTTCGAGCGCTACCGGACCGACGAGATTGCCCAGCAGTCCAACGGCTGGTCAGGCTCGAACTACTTCCGTTACTCGAACCCGGAGCTCGACGCGATGCACGATCAGGTGCGTGTCGAGATCGACGAGGACGAGCAGGTGCGACTCTTCCACGCCATGCTGGAACTGGTGACCGTCACCGATGTCGTAGAGGTGCCTGTTGTGAACCGCACCAACCTGGCGGCCAAGTCGAACAAGATCCAGGGCTATGTTGGCTCGCCGTGGGCTTCGAACCCGGTCTACGAGATCAAGAACTGGACGATGGAGGAGTAGTAACCCTCCGTTGAAGTCATGGCCACCCCGGCATTCGGCCGTGGGTGGCCACCGCGCATCGTCTGCCGCCGCTATCCGCGTTTTGTGCGCCGGAACGAATGACGTATGACGTCCGGCGCGGTCAAAGCCGCCACGTGTCGGTCACGGAAAGGACGATGCGGACATGCGTGACCTCGACAGCGGGTTTGAACGTCTACGTTCTGATGTGCTGGCCGGCCGGTCGAGCCGTCGTGCTGTCCTCAAGCGCGGCGCGCTGCTGGCGACGGTTCCGAACGCGGATGGGTACTCGCTGCTGTACCAGACATCAGTGAACTCGGTGCGCCAGAAGACGCAGGAGATCGTCAAGCAGGATCTCGAGCAGATTGGCCCCAGCGTCGAGCTCAAGAGCGTCGATGCCGCGGTCTTTTTCTCGTCCGACGCCGGCAACCCGGACACGTACCTCCACTTCTACACTGACATTGAGATGTACACCAACGGTCCGTCGAGCCCGTATCCGATCGCCTGGGCGGACCGGTTCCGCACCGACGAGATCGCGTCACAGGCCAATGCCTGGCCGGGGACGAATATCACCCGCTACAACAATCCGGAGTATGACAAGTTGCATGACCAGGCACGGATCGAGCTCGATCCGGACACGCAGGTCGAACTGTTCGTGGCGATGAACGACGTGGCCGTCAACGACTTCGTCGAGATCGGTGTCGTCTGGCGCAACGGCGTTACCTGCGTCGCCAACAGCGTGACTGGCTACGTCGGGACGAACTGGGCCAGCGATGTCTACGACATCAAGGACTGGCGCCGCGACGAGTAAGGCGCGAGTTAGTATCATTTCGCCTGCCGCGGCGTCAGGGGACGCGGCAGGCGATCGACATTCGAGAATGCAGCAGTCGGCACATCGGACGCAGGAACCTGTCAGGAATGGTTCCTCCTGTCGCTGGATATTGGCTAGTGACACCGGGCCGTTAGTGCTATGATCTTCTGCATTCTCGGACGCGAACGTGGGTGTGCAGGGACGCCTATCTTGCCGCGAGAGCCAGAGCGTGGCGAGTCACATATCTGGTCAACGAATTGATCGTCGGCAGCCGCGATATGGGAGGTAGGAAAAGGCAAGATGGGTCAATACATCATTCGTCGTGTCATCACGGCGGTACCCACGTTGGTCCTCATCTCAATGGTGATCTTCTCGATCCTAGCGCTTGCCCCAGGTGACCCGCTGTCGGACCTGGCGCTCAACCCGTCGGTGCCACCGGAGGTTCGTCAGCGCATTCGCGAGAACCTGGGTCTCGAAGACCCGATTCCCGTCCAGTACGGAAAGTGGGCAAAGTCGCTCTTCACTGGTGAGTTTGGATACTCATACCGCACACGCGCCCCAGTCATTGATCTGATCAAGCAACGCCTGCCGACCACGCTCTACATCAGCGGTCTGGCATTCCTGGTCAGTGTGCTGATAGCCATTCCAATTGGCGTGCTGTCGGCGGTGAAGCAGTACTCGGTCTTCGACAACGTGGCGACGACGTTGGCCTTCATTGGCTTCTCGTTACCGACGTTCTGTACCGGGTTGCTGTTTATCCTGCTCTTCACAATCAGGCTTGACTGGTTCCCCTCGATCTATAGATCGACGGTCGATGGTGAGGGCCTGAGCGGTCTCTGGGAGCGGATCCGGCAGGCGATCATGCCAATTACGGTTCTTGCCCTGTTCCAGGCGGCGACACTGATCCGCTTCGTGCGCGCGTCGATGCTGGAGAACGTCCACCAGGACTACGTCCGCACCGCGCGTTCGAAGGGTCTGACCGAGCGGTCGGTCATTACGCGCCACGCGCTTCGCAACGCGCTGATCCCGGTCGTCACGATCATCGCCCTCTCGCTTCCAGGTGTCATCACCGGCGCCGTCGTCACCGAACAGATCTTCCGCGTGCCGGGCATGGGCGAACTGTTGATCTCATCTATTCGCAACAACGATACGCCGGTCGTGATGACGATCACGTTCCTGTTCTCGATCCTGGTCGTGTTCTTCAACCTGGTCGCTGATGTCATCTACGGCATCCTCGACCCGCGGATCAAGTACGGATAGTCGACGCGATCGACCGCGCATCCATGACGGGTGAAGAGAGGAAACCGGAATGGCAGAGGCCTCTGAAGTTCGACCCCAGCCAGGGCAGAGTGCCGCCGCGCTGGAACTTGGCGGCCTGCGGGCGAAGAAGCCTCGCACGCTCTGGAGTGACGCCTTGCGGCAGTTCCGTAAGCACCATCTTGCCGTCGCTGGCGTCTTCGTCCTGGCGTTTCTGACGATTGCGACGTTGGTTGGGCCGCTCATCTGGACAGAGGACATGGCGCTGATCGACTTCTCTCAATCGACCGAGGGAGTCTCGCTCGACCACCCGATGGGCACCGATGACCTCGGGCGAGACATCTTCGCGCGCATTCTCTGGGGTGGGCGAATCTCGCTGGCAGTCGGCGTGGCCGCGATGGCGGTCGCGATCCTGCTCGGCACGATGATCGGAGCGATCGCCGGCTTCTTCGGCGGATTCATGGACTCGCTGCTGATGCGCTTCACCGACATGTTCATCTCGCTGCCGTCGCTGCCGCTGTTGCTGCTGACGATCTACCTGTTCCGTGACACGCTGCGCGATAAGATCGGCCCGAACCTCGGCCCATTCGTGCTGATCGTAGCCTTGATCGGTGTCACCAACTGGATGCCGGTCGCGCGGCTCGTGCGCGCCTCCTTCCTTTCCGTCAAGGAGAAGGAGTTCATTGAGGCCGCCAGTTGCATCGGCGCGACGCGCTCGTCGATCATGTTCAAGCACATCATGCCGAACGTGCTCGGCCCGGTCATCGTCGCCGCGACACTGGCTGTCGGCGCCGCCATCATCACCGAATCGACGCTCTCGTTCCTCGGCCTCGGCTTCCCGCCGGATGTGCCGACCTGGGGGCAGCTCCTGAATACGTCGGTCAACTTCATGCAGATCGCGCCGCACATGGTCATCTTCCCGGCGCTGATGATCTTCCTGGCCGTCCTCTCAATCAACTACGTTGGTGACGGCTTGCGCGACGCGCTCGATCCGCGCAAGACCACCGGTTGATCTGGTGCTTCGGCCGGACTGCCTTCGGGTGGTCCGGCTTTTTTGTGCGCGAGAGTCACGTTTATGCGACGATGACGACGTGATGAGGGGCGGTGTGGGATGAAACTGCGCTGTATCGAATGTGGACGGATCTTTGAGGCGCGCGAGACGCGGACGGCCTGCGAGTGTGGCGGACTGCTGGAAGTCGAGCTGGCGGCCGCAAGCGTCGATCGGGCGACCCTGGATGGCCGGCTTGGCGCGCTCGACCATCCGCTGCGCTCGGGCGTCTGGCGCTTTCGCGAGTTGATGCCCGACTTTCCGGACGAGACAGTCGTCTCGAAGCCGGAGGGCAACACCAATCTTTACCACGACAACCGGCTGGACGACTTCGCCGGCGTCGAGGTCTGGTTCAAGCACGAGGGCGAGAACCCGACTGGCTCGTTCAAGGATCGCGGGATGACGGTCGGCGTCAGCCACGCCAAGTGGGTCGGCGCGTCGATCGTCGCCTGCGCCTCGACCGGCAACACCAGCGCGTCGGTGGCCGCCTACGCGTCGGCGGCCGGCTTGCCGTCAATCGTCTTCATCCCCGAGGGAAAGATCTCAGCCGCCAAGCTCGGCCAGACGATCGCCTATGGACCGTCCGTCATCCAGGTGCGCGGAGATTTCGACGCCGCAATGCGGATGGTCCGGGACGCGGCCTCCCGGCATGGCATCTACCTGCTCAACTCGCTCAACCCGTTCCGGCTGGAGGGCCAGAAGTCGATCGTCCTCGAAGCGCTCCAGCAGATGCGCTGGGTGATGCCCGACTGGATCGTCATCCCCGGCGGGAACCTCGGTAACACGAGCGCGCTCGGCAAGGCGCTGCGCGAGGCACTGGCGGCCGGCCTGATCGACAAGATGCCGAGGATTGCCGTCTCTCAAGCGGCCGGCGCCGCGCCCTTCTACCATGCCCACGCAACTGGATTCGCGACCTACGAGCCTGTCAGCGCCAGCACCGTCGCGACCGCGATCCAGATCGGCAATCCGGTCAACTACACCAAAGCCCGTCGCGTCATTCTCGAATCGGAGGGGACGGTGACGGCGGTTGACGACAACGCGATCATGTGCGCCAAGGCGATCGTCGACGGGGTTGGCATCGGCTGCGAACCGGCCTCGGCGGCGGGACTGGCCGGGATCAGGCGGCTGGTTTCCGAAGGCGTCATCCTGCCGGGCGAGCGTGTGCTGACGTACCTGACCGGCCACCTGCTCAAGGACGGCGACGCCAACGCCGCCCTGTATATCGAGGGCAGCGCGGGATCGTCGCGGATGATGGCAATCGACCCGACAGCTGAGTCGCTTGACCGCGCGATGGAGCGTATTCATGCAATCGTTTAGCGTGCAGGTTGCCGCGTCGAGCGCCAACCTCGGTCCTGGGTTCGATTGTCTGGCGATAGCCCTCTCGCGCTGGCTGCGAGTGGCCGTCACGCCAAACGACACCGGCGCGATTCGCGGCAGCAACGCGTCGGACCTGCTCGGAGGAGCCAACCTGGTTATCGAAGCGATGCTGACGACCGCGTCACGGCTCGGCGTCAGCCTGCCGGGCTGCGATGTCGAGATCACGAGCGAGATCCCGGTCGCGCGCGGCCTGGGATCGTCGGGGGCAGCGATCATTGGCGGCATTCTGGCGGCGGCGAAACTGGCTGGAGTCGAACTCACGGACGATGACGCGATCGACATTGGCGGCGAGATGGAGGGACACGCCGACAACGTCGCCGCCTCGCTGCTCGGCGGCGTGACGGCCGCGATGCGCGCCAGCGACGGCTACGTCGCCCGCCGGCTGGCGGACAGCTCGACATGGCGGGCGGTCGTTTTCGTGCCGGACATTCCAGCTTTCACCGCTCAGGCGCGCGGCATCCTGCCGGCGTCGATTCCGCTCGCGGACGCCGCCTTCAATGTTGGCCGGGCAGCCCTCCTCTCGCTGGCCTTCCGTGAGCAACAGCCGGCGCTCCTGCGCGAGGCGATGCAGGATCGCCTCCACCAGCCCTACCGCGCGGCGATCTTCCCGCATCTCGACCCGGCCATCGCCGCCGCGCTCGAAGCCGGCGCCGACGGCGCCTGCCTGTCCGGTGCCGGCCCGTCGGTGCTCGCCCTCGCCCAGCCCAACGTCGCCACCGCCGTCGCCGAGGCGATGGCAGCCGTCGGCGCCGCCCACCGGGTGCCGGGCAGCACGGCGGTCCTGACGGTGCCGGAGCGCGGGAGCTGGGTGGAGTAGATGTAACCCATGATCGGTTGATGAGGAACAGTCGAGTCCCGTAGGGGCCGCGCCTC
>JBBECJ010000111.1:0-1133 GCA_040881885.1 Thermomicrobiales bacterium
CCGGATGGCGCTCGCGCTCCACCGCGAAACCGGCCTGCCCGTCCAACCCGGCGAGATCCTGATCGACATCCCCAAGCCCGAACGCTGGCGGACCGACGTCTGGGTGGAATACCGCAACCCGCCGCTTGGTTACAGTCCATTGATGTCCTGGCTCGAAGTCGCCGGCGTCAGCGACGACAACCTCAAACGCTACGAAGAGCACCGCCGCCTGATCCGCGTCGTCACTGCCAGCCACCTGCGCGACGCCGTCCACACCCGCTGGGAACGGCTCCTCTTGCCACTCATGTTCGGGAGCGCTGATTGATGACTGGCCGCGCAATACGATCGCCGTCGAATCGGCGCCGAACAATTCCTGTAGGGGCCGATCCTGTATCCCCCCACGCCGTGAGGCGTCCTGTTGACGCGTGTCCGTTCGCCAAGGGCCGCAACCGTCGGCGCCCGTGTGTAGACATCCATCCTCGTCAAGAGGACGCCTCACGGCGTGGGCCGATACAGGATCGGCTCCTACGTCGATGGCGATGCCGCGACACCGTTAACGATTCAGTCGGAGGTCGACGAGCCCGCCGCCCAGTGATTTGCCAGTGATCCGACAAACCGCGTCAGAACCAGCCACCATCGAACCGCACGCCACAGCCGCCCCCAACGAGGGCTGGATCGTTGCCCTCGTCACCGCCTGCGTCTTCATGTCGGTCGTCAACACGACGATGGTCAATGTCTCATTGCCCGCCATCGGCGACGACTTCAACGCCAGCCCGGCCAGCCTCGGCTGGCTCGTCACCCTCTACTCGCTCACCTTTGGCGTCGCGACCCCTTTCTATGGACGCCTCGGCGACCGCTACGGCCTGCGCCGCCTGTTCGTCGTCGGCCTCTGCATCTTCGTCGCGTCATCGTTGCTGGCCGGCCTCGCGCCGACCTTCCCGCTGCTGATGCTCTTCCGCGCCGGCCAGGCCTTCGGGTCGGCCGCCATCCCCAGCCTCGGCATCGGTATGCTGGCGCGGGTTGTCCCTCAGGAGCGCCGTGGCCGCTCGCTCGGCATCGTCAGCACGGCCGTCGGCGCCGGCAGCGCGCTTGGCCCGACCCTCGGCGGCGGCCTCACCCAGCTCGTCTCCTGGCGGATGGTCTTCCTCGTTTCG
>JBBECJ010000112.1:0-6251 GCA_040881885.1 Thermomicrobiales bacterium
CGCGCGTTGGGCTGCCCTCCAGCGACGTTCACCGGCGATGATCTGGAACGGTTTGGTAGCCCCTCGCCGCGTCACGAGAATCGGCTGGATGATGCCGTGCTCGCGAATTGAGGTCGCCAGCGAGTCGAGTTGCTCATCGTCCCAGCGGACGCGTGGCTGAAGCGGGTTCGGTTCGAGCGCGTCGATGTCAACGCTGCTGCCGGCGCCGCGCTCCGTGTCGGCCCCGATGCCTGGGATCAGCGATTCAAGCCCGCGACCCAGCCCACCTCGTCTGCTCGACACCCGCGCTCACCACCTTCTGTCATCCGAAATCCGCTGAAGTATACCGTCGATAGACGCCGACTCTGTGCAAATCATCACAAACCGGCTGCTGCTGACTATACTTCCCTCCGGGCTGGCACTGCCCCGGCTGCTGACGAACGGAGTTCTCGGACTTGGGTGAAGACATAGGATCGGCGGCGTCGCTACTGGCCTCGGCGATCATACTGGTGGGAGTTACCGCGTTCCTTAGCCTCTGGGTGCGGCGCGCCAATCAGGACGAGCGCGAAGGCAAGCGCGCGACGCCAATGGGACTCTATATCGTCTTCGGAGCCTTCGGGTTCTTCCTGTTCCTCTACGGTCTCGGGTCCGCCTATCGCGAGTGGCGCAATGGCAATAGCCCCGACGATGTCTCGTATCTGGCGCTCACCATTGGCGTGCTCGCCGGCCTGACTTTGATTCCATCGCTGCGACGGATGCTCGCGAAGGTGATCCCGTTTGACCCTCGCTCCTGGCCGGACACGATCGGGTTGTTCCTGCTCGGCGCGATCTTCGCCCTGTCGTCGGTGGCGCTGTTCGTCGAGTCCGACGAACAGGAGGCGGCGACCTACATGTTGCTGGTCGTGACCGGGCTGACGGAGGCCGCGCTGGCGTTCGTAATCGTCGGCGTTCCGTTCTACCGTACCGTCAAGCAGGCTGTGAACCGGCTTGGGCTGACGATACCCTCGATTAAAGAGGTCTGGATAGCGCTCGGTTTGGTGATCCTGGCGTTTGTCATTTCAGCGCTGTCATCGGTGTTGGTCAGGGTCGCTCAGCCGGACCTCTACGACCGTATCAACGAGAACCTGGGGACAATGACCTCCGGCATCGACCAGTGGTGGGGCGCGCTGATTCTCGGCCTCTCTGCCGGCATCGGCGAGGAGGTGCTGTTTCGAGGCGCCATCCAGCCGAAGTACGGGATCATCGTCACAGCGATCGTGTTCGCCGTCTTGCATCAGCAGTACGGCGCAAGCTTCGTGACGGTCGGAGTGTTCGCGGTCGGCATCCTCTTCGGACTGGAGCGCAAGTACCTCAACACGACAGCCTGCATCATCACCCACGCGGCCTACAACACGCTAGCGATCCTCGCCGCCCTGGCGGTCGACGAGGACGCCGCATCAGCGATCGTCGGTCTCGTCCACGCATCCGTCGGCTGGATGTGATGTCTTGAATGCGTTGCTGACGGTGTCCGGGCGTCGGCGCGCGTTGCAATGAGAACAGCCGCCCTGATAGGCGGCTGTTCTTATTCATCCCACGCTCGCGTCAAGTGCCTGCGCTATAGGTGAACCAGTCCCACGCGCCGCCGTCATAGATGACGTAGACAGTTGTCAAGGTTGCGAGCATCGTTCCACCTTCGAACGTCTGCACGCTGCCGGTAAAGCTGATGTGGAACTCGGTCAAGGCGTAACCGATTTCGTCGCTCATTCCAGGTTCGCTGAACCACAGCTCGCCAAAGATGCCTCCCGGAATGAAGATTCCATCATCTGGCCCCACTTCCGGCGAACGGTCTGTCTGGCTGGGCGTCGGGTAGACGTTCCAGCCAGCGCCGAACATCAGCACATAGATGTGGGTACCGGTTTGATCGAGCAGCATCACCCCGTTCTGGAATTCGAGTTGATCGGTGACAAACGTGCTCGCCGGCGCCGTCGGGTCGCCGAGCCGATCCTGTACGGTCTGGTCGCTCCAGTACACATCGCCAATGGCGCCTATCACCGGGATTGGTTCAGGCGTTGAAGCCGTCGCGATCGGCGGTGCTGGCGGCGTCACCGTCGCGGTTGGCGGCGGCGTCGCTGTCGGCGTCGGAAGCACGACCGGCTCAGTCGCCGTCGGCAGCGGTGTCGGTGTCGACGTAGGCTCCGGCTCAGCGATTGGATCGATCGGCTCCGGCGTCGGCATTGGTTGAGTCGTCGGCGTCGGCGGGATCGGATCAACGGGAACCACTGCCGTGCCGCTGCCAGTTCCAGGTCCTGTGCCATCACCGCCCTGCGCGGTCGGCGTGGCGGTTGCTCCGTCGTCATCGGCTGGCGTTTCGACGGTCGCTGGATGGGTCGCTTGCGCCGTTGCCGTCGAAGGAGCGGATTGCGTCGGAACCGCTGGCTCGACGGTGGCCGTCGGCGTCGGAGTCTGGACCGTTGTTAACGTCGCTGAGGTCGTGAACCCGAACTGGTACGCATCCTTGAGTGGGTTGCCCCACTTATCGGTCGCGTCAGTCGAAATCTTGATCTCATACTGCGTCTCTGGCTTGAACGGTTCGTTGCCGCCGATGATCAGCGTATTGCCGTCCCAGGTAAGCCCTAGCCGTTCCTTCTCGCGAGGAGGTTGCATGCCGAGGGCGGCGTTCACCGATTCCCGATTCATCTGCTTGTTGAATGTGATCTCGATCGGCTGGTTCAGGGGCCAGATGACCAGTTGACCAGGCTCCGTCGGCGCCGGCGGTAACGACGACGTGACGGTCGGATCGATTCCGCGCTGGTAACCACCGATGATCAGGTAGGCGGCCACAACGAAGATCAGCAACAGTGACGCGACCGCCGCAAGTGAGTATCCAATTCGGCTGGTGATCAGGAACAGGCGGCGCGGCTCGGCGTCGATTGTCCGCGCGAAGATCGACTCCGTCAGGTGCTGCGGCGCGTAGACAGCCGGCAGGACCTTCAGCGAGCCGCCGATCTTACGGTACGCGTCAAGCGTTGCACGGCAGTCCGCGCATCCGGCGAGGTGCTGTCGCAAGCGAACGTTGTCTTCTCCGCTCGCTTCACCATCGATAAAGGCGGAAATCAGTTCGCGGCAGTCGCGGCAGGAATGGTCCGCCATCAGGCCACCTCACCTTCCGCGACATCGTAGAGCTTGCGGAACTCCTCGCGGCCCCGAAACAGGACCGACTTCACAGCCGAGCGCGACAGCCCGAGGACGTCGCCGATCTCCTCGCAGGAGAGTCCCTCGTACTCGCGCAGGACGAGCGCGGCCCGATTGCGCGGCGACATCCGGTTGAGCGTCGCCTGGACGGCGTTTGTCGTCTCGCGAGCGACCGTCTGGCGCTCGGGATCGTCAACGCCGTTGTCATCGAGCAGATGGTCGTGCTTGGTGTTGTCCCAGGGCATCCAGCGAATCCGCTTGCGGCGCCGCAGGACATCCAGGCAGGCGTTCGAGGCGATGCGATGCAGCCAGGCCGAGATGTTCAGCTCGGCGTTCGTGTTGCCGAGGCTGCGATACGCGCGCACGAAGCAATCCTGAGTCAGATCGTAGGCGTCGTCGGGATCGCCCATCATCCGATAGACAAAATTATAGATCTGCCGCTCGTAGCGCAGCACGATCGCTTCGAATGCGGCCTGGTCACCCGCCTTCGCCCGGCTGACCCACACATCCTCTTCGGATGCCATCAAGACCCTCTCCACCATTGCCCTCCGTCCGTCTTCAACGTTCGAGAGGGCGCCTGGTTGTGCGCAACCCAACCATCATCCGGGAAGCGCGATCCAGCGAGAGACCGGGTGCTACAATCCGGAACAGTCCGCGAAGTCCATCAACTGGTTCCCTGGAAGGATAACCCATTGGCGCATCCATTTCTCGAACGGATCAGATCCGGGCCGCTGCTATGCGATGGAGCCATGGGAACGCTGATCCACGCAGGCGGTGTGTCGCTTGATACGTGCTTCGACGAATTGAATCTGACCAGCCGCGACGCGATTCTAACGATCCATCGCGAGTACATCGCCGCCGGCGCCGACATCATCGAAACCAATACGTTCGGCGCCAATCGCTTCAGGCTGGCCGAGCACCGGCTCGAATCGCGTGTCCGCGACATTAATTTTCGCGGCGCGAAGCTGGCGAGCGAGGCCCGCGAGGTTTCGGGCGTGCCGGTCCTCATCGCCGGCTCGATTGGGCCGACTGGCCGGTCGCAGTCACCGTTCGGGCTGATCGATCCCGACGGAGTCCGCGCGGCGTTCCGCGAACAGATCGAGGCGCTTCTGGAGGGCGGCGTCGATCTCCTGATGTTCGAGACGATTGGCGCTCTTGACGAGATGACAGAAGCCGTCCGCGCTGCCCGCGATGTGTCGGACCTGCCGATCGTCGCATCGATGACCTTCTCCGACGACGGCCGGACACTGGCGGGCCATTCAGCTCAGGAGGTCGTCAACACGTTGCAGGGCCTCAACGTCGATGTCATCGGCGTCAACTGCAGCGTCGGCCCACGACGTGTGCTGGATGTGCTTGCCGAGATGCGCGAGTACACCGCCGGCGCGGAGCTGTCTGGCCTCCCAAACGCTGGTTGGCCGATGCAGGTCGGCGACCGCGTCATCTACCCGTCTTCGCCGGACTACTTCGCAACCTTCGCGACTGACGCAATCAACATCGGCGTCCGGCTGGTCGGCGGTTGCTGTGGCACATCGCCGGATCACACTCGCGCGATGCGGGCGGCGATCGACGCACGGTCAGAGCGAGCGACGCAGGTCACTATCAGCGCTCCACCTGCGCGCAAGATTGAACTGCTGCCGCCCGAGGAGCCAACTCAGCTCGCGCGCAAGATCGGACGCGACTTCGTCGTGTCGGTCGAGCTCGACCCGCCGCGAGGACTGAACCCGGAGAAGATGCTGGCCGGCGCGCGGCTGTTGAAGGCAGCCGGCGTCGATGCCGTCAACGTCGCCGACTCGCCAATGGCACGGGTTCGCATGAGCGCGTTGGCGTTGTGCTTCCTGGTTCAGACCGAGGTCGGCGTCGAGACGATCCTGCATTTCACCACCCGCGACCGGAACCTGATGGGGCTGCAATCCGACCTGCTCGGCGCCCATGCGCTCGGCGTGCGCAACATCCTCGCGCTGACCGGCGATCCGCCGAGTCTCGGCGATTACCCGAACGCCACTGCCGTCTACGACATCGACTCGACCGGGCTGGCGAAAGTCCTGAACGCGATGAACGACGGCACCGACGCGCTCGGCTCGCCGATCGGGATGCAGGCCAGCTTCACGATCGCCGTCGCCGTTGACCCAACCCGCGACGACCTGCCGCAGGAGGCCGACCGGCTGCGCCGCAAGATCGGTGGCGGGGCGGACCTCGTCATGACCCAGCCGGTTTACGAGATGGCCACCTGGCGTGACTTCCTGGCGGTCTACGAGGACCGCCACGGGCCGCTGACCGTGCCGGTCATGCTCGGCATCCTGCCGTTACAGAGCCATCGGCACACCGAGTTCCTGTACAACGAAGTGCCGGGCATCCGGCCGACGGAAGCGATTCGCGAACGAATGCGCCTCGCCGGCAGCCAGGGGCGCAAGGTTGGGGTCGAAGTCGCCCGCGAGCTGCTGCTCGAAGCGCGTGACGAGGTGCATGGCGTCTATATCATGCCGTCCTTCCACCGCTACGAGGTCGCTGCCGAAGTTCTCGACGTGCTCAGCGACCGGCGGCTGACGGCGGCGTTGCCCAGCGGGTAGCCCCGGTGCTATACTGCGGCGGTTCCCGCCTCGCGCGGGGCATTTTGCGTGCGGGTCCGATGCTGACGGCGTGCCGGCCCGATCCGCATGACGACTGAGCAGGCTCAGTCGCGCGACGACCAAGAGAATGGCGAGGGTGGGAACGACATGGTTGACACGATCCGTGATCTCGAACGCGAGTTCTTCAAGAGCGACATTCCTGACTTTGGCCCCGGCGACACCGTCCGCGCGCAGATCAAGGTCGTCGAAGGCAGCCGCGAACGTCTCCAGGCGTTCGAAGGCGTCGTCATCCGGCGCCGTGGTGGCGGCGTCAATGAGAACTTCACGATTCGCCGGATCGCGTCGCATGGCGTCGGCGTGGAGCGCACATTCCTGATCCACTCGCCGCGCGTTGACCGGATCGAAGTCCTGCGGCACGGAAAGGTCCGCCGCGCGAAGCTCTACTACCTGCGTGGACGCACCGGCAAGGCTGCCCGCATCCGTGAGCGCCGTCGTCCGTCCGGCTCGGTGATGTAACCGGCGCCGAATCTTCCC
>JBBECJ010000113.1:0-1129 GCA_040881885.1 Thermomicrobiales bacterium
TGTTCCAGGACTTCGGATCGGCGAAGGCAGCCGTGCTCTTCTACAACGCGCCCGGTGAGACGCAGTTCGCGCTGTTCGTTACCAACTCCAACGTCGGAAAGGGCCTGCCTACCGGCGGCAGCTCGACCGCAGAGCCTGTGGACGGCGTTGGCAACGACGCGTACTGGCTGGAGGGCGAGCGCATCGTGCAGTACTACGGCCTGGACGGGAACGTGATCTCGCAGTCTGTGCGCGTGACGGCGGCGAACACGCTTGTCTGGGACGAGGACGGCTTTGTTTACAGGATCGAAGGCAACGTCTCCCGGGACGAGGCGGTGCGGATCGCGCAGTCGATGGAGGCGGACTAAGGGGCGAAGCGTCCACCCGATCCGAATGACATTGCGGAATGCCTGGTCTTTACCAGTCCGCAGCGCAGGTCGGACAACGTGACGCCTCGCCCCCACATTCGGTATCGCTGAACGCTAGCTTGCCTTGCGGCGGCGGGCCGGTACGGGCTCCGCGGCGTCGGCCTGCGCGGCCATTCCGCGGCCCAGCGCCGCGCTCATCGCGGCTAACTTCTGCATCATCTTCGCGAAGTTCTCCGGCGTCAGCGACTGAGCTCCGTCCGAGAGAGCGTGGTCCGGGTTCGGGTGCACCTCCACGATCAGGCCGTCGGCTCCCCCCGCGATCGCCGCGAGGCCCACCGGCTCGACCAGGTACCACTTGCCGGTGGCGTGGCTCGGGTCGCCGATGACGGGCAGGTGTGAGAGCTTCTTGACCAGCGGGATCGCGTTCACGTCGAACGTGTTACGCGTCGCCGTCTCGAAGGTGCGGATGCCGCGCTCACAGAGGATCACGTCGCGGTTGCCATGGGAGAGGATGTACTCGGCGGCCAGCAGCCACTCCTCGATCGTGCCGGAGAGGCCGCGCTTCAGCATGCAGGGCTTACCGGCCTTGCCGATCTCGTCCAGCAGCGAGAAGTTCTGCATGTTCCGCGCGCCGATCTGCAGCACGTCGGCGAAGCGCGCCACGAGATCGACGTCGCGTGGGTCCATCACCTCCGTGATGATCGGGAGGCCGGTCTCCTCGCGCGCGGCGGCCAGGATGTGCAGCGCCTTCTCGCCGTGGCCGCGGAAGGCGTATGGGCTGG
>JBBECJ010000114.1:0-1128 GCA_040881885.1 Thermomicrobiales bacterium
GCTCGCCTGGCGCGGCTGGCGGCTTCGCGTTCGCTCGATGAGCGCATCGCAATCGGGCCGCCTCGTCCCGCTTGGCGCCCCGGAAGGCGACTGACGCGGCGCAGCTACGACGCGGCGCCGACGGAGACAGTCGTGACGATCGCGCCGTCCGCGCCTTGTTGAACCACGGCGACATCGTCGATGTTGAGGTAGACCTCGATGGCTTCTTTCGCGCGCGCCAGGGCCCCATCGACCGTCTCCGCGTTCGTGAAGCAACCCGGCAGCGCCGGAACGGATACGTTCCAGCCGCCATCTTCCGGGTCAGGCGTCAGGACCACGGTGTAGACCATCATAGAAGCCTCCTGAACTCTTCCACCGTTATCCCGGCCTGCCCCAGAATACTCCTGAACGTCCCACTCTGCAAAGTCTCGTTTCCGTGGACCGGTACGACTACGATCCCATGTCGTGTTGGATGCTCCAGCACGCCATGACTCCCGCGCTGGCGTGACACATACCAGCCGATACGCCCGAGTCCAGCAACAACCTGTCTACCAGATACCCGAGGCGCATGACCAGACATTGCCAGCCGTCTCGTCTTCGGCTGCTAGCGCGCGGGCTTGAGCGAGATGACGGCCCGGCGCGGCTTGGCGACGGCGTCGATAGCGAGCCGGCGGGCGCACTGGCGAGCGGCGTCGCGGAAGGCTTCGCCTGGGGGCGATTCCGGCTCCGAGACGGTGATCGGGTGGCCGATGTCGCCGCCCTGGCGGACAGCCGTGTCGAGCGGGATCCGGCCGAGGAGGGGGACGTTGTAGCGTTCGGCGGTGCGTTCTCCGCCGCCATAACCGAAGATCTCGCTCCGCTCGCCGCAGGATGGGCAGACGTAGAACGACATATTCTCGATGATGCCCAGGATCGGCGTCTTCACCTCCTGGAACATCTGGATGCCCTTGACGGCGTCGGCCAGCGCGACATCCTGCGGGGTCGTGACGATGACCGCGCCCGAGAGCGGGATCTTCTGGACCAGCGTGAGCTGGACATCGCCGGTGCCGGGTGGCAGGTCGATGACGAGGTAGTCGAGCTCGCCCCAGGCAACCTCGTTGAGGAACTGGTTGATGAGCTGGGCTACCAGCGGGCCGCGCCAGATCAGGG
>JBBECJ010000115.1:0-1126 GCA_040881885.1 Thermomicrobiales bacterium
GATATCGCAGTATCGCCCTGCTTCCCCGCCTGACGCGCTCCGGAGGGACACGAGGGCGATATCGCAATATCGCCCCTACCGGAAAGTTACTGAAACAAGGTGGTGTCAGGCAAAGTCCCAATACTCCGCGTGCTGTCGCTTTACAGCGTCGAGAGCGGCGCGCGCGTCGAGGCCGATTGACTGGGACTGTGGCCAGCGGTCTGCGCGCGCCTGGTTGACCGGCTCCTCGATCCTGGAGCGGTATTCAGTGAGGGCTTCAAGGATCGCCAGCGTGCAATAAGGGGCGTAGACCTCGGAGTAGCCGCCTTCCTGGACGATCGCCAGTCTCCCGTCGCAGAGCTTGCCGGCCAGCTCCATCATCGCCATCGTCATCCGGCGGTAGCCCTCGGCGGTGACGCACATCCTGCCCAGTGGGTCGGCGGACGAGGCGTCCTGCCCGGCCGAGACAAGGATCAACTCTGGCCTGAACGCGCGAGCGATTGGCGCGATGATCTCATCGATGGCTGCCATGTAGGTGGCGTCTCCACTGCCGGCCGGAAGCGGGATGTTGACGGTCCGCCCAGCCGCGTCGCCGGAGCCGATCTGGGCGACCTGGCCGAACTCCTCGGGGTAGAGACGATCCTGGTGAGTCGAAACGAACAGGACGTTCGGATCGTCGTAGAACGCGTCCTGGGTCCCGTTCCCGTGGTGAACATCCCAGTCGAAGATCATGACGCGCTCAAGGCCGTAGGCGGAGCGGGCATGCATGGCGGCGATGACGACATTGTTGAAGATGCAGTAGCCCATCCCCTGGTTGCTCATCGCGTGATGGCCGGGCGGGCGGACGAGGGCGAACGCGCGGGCGATCGGGCCGGCCATGACGGTGTCGACGGCCGCCATCGCGCCGCCGGCTGCCAGCAGCGCGATGACGTACGAATCCGGGCCAACGGGCGCGCCCTGGCCTGCGTCGCCTCCACCGGCCTCGCTCAACGCCGCGACGCGTTCGATGTACTCCTGTGTGTGGTAGAGCGCGATCATCGGCTCCGGCGCGCTGTATGGGGAGATCATTTGCAGGCGCTGGCCGATCTCGCTCATGTCGAGCAGCTTGATCGTCCGCTCGACGAGTCTCGGGTTCGAGGGGTGGTCT
>JBBECJ010000116.1:0-1125 GCA_040881885.1 Thermomicrobiales bacterium
CGTCGCCGACCCACCCACCGCAACGCGGGAGGCGCTACCGCCCCACCCTCGGAAACACGTTCTGAGAACTCGCCTGTCGATACGCTGCTGTGCTGCCACTTTCTCTCGCTGCTCGTTCGAGCGCTGATTGAACGCCACCTGCGCACCGCCATGGCCGACGCCAGCCTCGACCAGCTCTCGAAGGTCGCGGCTGCATGACGCCCGCCACCGCCCGGATCATCCAGATCTTCAACCCCGAACTCACCGACCTACAACGACAGATCCTCGACTTGCTCGACATCCCCGCGACCGCCTACATCCCCACGATGCTCAGCCCGTGTGGGCCTGATAGACGGGGGCTGAAACCCAACCGAGAAGTGCGGTACGCCAGACAGGAACGCGAGAGGAACCTCTTTTCCACGGACATATCGGTGTGCTGGACACCTTGGCACATGCGTTGCTGGTCGCTGCCGATCTCTCACAAAGTCAGGCCCTCAACGATGCGAAGCAGGAACGCTATGCCGGCTGGGATGAGGCGCTGGGTGTTCCATCCTTGCGGGCCGAGTTTCGCTGGCCGAGCTATCCAATAGGGTTACAGCCGAAGGGATCGACCCAGTTCCGACCTCCGGTCAGCAGGAGGCCCTCGAGAACCGGATCAACCACGCGATTTGGCGACAGTAGCTCGGCGATGCCGGTCGCCCCGGCGCTCCGGGATGTGGCGGGCGCGCCGCTCTGCATCGAGAGGAGCCCATGGACCACGTGATTGGGATCGACACCTCAACCACTGCAACGAAGGCGGTGGTGATCAACCAGGATGGCCGAGTCGTCGCTGAGGGTGTGCAGGAGTACGGCTACCAGATTCCGCACCCCGGCTGGAGCGAGCAGGACCCGGGACTGTGGTGGGACGCCACCGTGGCCGCGATCCGCTCTGCGCTCAGCGCTGCGGGCATCGATGGCGCCGCGGTCTCCGCCGTCGGCCTGACCGGACAGATGCACGCGCTCGTGCTGCTCGATCGCGCCAGCGAGGTGCTGCGGCCCGCGATCCTGTGGAACGATCAGCGGACGGCTCAGCAGTGCGTCGACATCAGACATCGGGTCGGCGCGGAGCGCCTGCTTGAGGTCACCGGCAACGATGCGCTCCCGGGC
>JBBECJ010000117.1:0-6188 GCA_040881885.1 Thermomicrobiales bacterium
GTGGCTGACCCAATAGGCCAATTGGCGTCCTGACGCGGAATCCGCACAACGAGCGGGAGACCCGTCCCCCCAAGTGTGAACAGTTACCCGAGCGTCCGTGATTTGACCTGAACCGCCCCATCGTTGACAATGTAAGACGCTGCTCTGGCCGAGTGGGATCAAAGGGGAAGCGATCCGGATGACCTCGTCAGTAACCGATCCGCGGCTGCAACGGCGGATGAGCCGCCGCGCGTTGCTGCGCGCCGCCGCCGGAATTGGCGTTGCCGTCCCGGTTGTCAGGCTGCTGGCCGCCTGCGGCGGAGAGGACGACCACGACGATTCAGGGGGGACCGCGCTATCGCCGACGAATCCACCCACCGAGCTCAACCCGGTCCGCGGCGGCACGCTCAAAGTCGCGCTGTCCGGCGATCCGCCGAACCTCGACCTGAGCGCGACGACCGATTCGATCGTTATGCTCATCACCTCGCATATCTATGAGACGCTCTTTACCTGGGACGCGGACTACCGTCCGGCGCCGCTACTGGCCGCCAGCCATGAGGTTTCCGAGGACGGCCTGCTCAACACGTTGACATTGCGCGAGGGCGTCCCCTTCCACAACGGCTCCGAACTGACCGCCGACGACGTCATCGCGTCAATTGAGCGCTGGGGGACGCTCTCCGGCCTCGGCGAAAGCGTGCTCGCCGCGACGGATGAGATCCTCGCGGTCGATCCGTTGACGATCGAGTTCCGCATGAACCAGCCGTTTGGCACGTTCGCGATGTCGCTCGCCCGCCAGATCCAGGGCTGTGCGATCTATCCAAAGTCTGTCCTCGACCAGTCCGATGAGACGAGCCTTGCCGAATACATCGGCACAGGCCCGTACCGGTTTGTCGAGTGGCAGCCGGATGTCCATGTCCGCGTCGAACGCTTCGACGGTTACGTCGCGCTGGAACGCGAGCCGGACGGCTACGCCGGCTCGAAGGCGCGATACCTCGACGCGATTGAGTTCATTCCGGTCCGCAACGAGGCCTCACGGATCGCCGGAATCCTGGCCGGTGACTACCACTACCTTGAGACCGCCAGCCCCGACCAGACGGCGACACTTGAAGGAAATAACCACGTCGCTGTCGACAGACTTCCGGCTGACTCGTGGCTAAACATCGTCCTCAACCTGCGCTCCCCGATCCTGGATGACCTCCGTGTTCGCCGCGCCGTCCAGTCAGCGCTCGACCACACAGCGATCATGCAGGCCGCCTTCGGCGAAGGATTCTTCGAGCTGACGCCGGAGCTCGTTCCGGGCGCGAGGACCTGGTACACCGAGGCCGGGATCGAGTACTTCAATGTCAACGACCCCGATCAGGCGCGTAGCCTGCTTGAAGAGGCCGGCTACGACGGCGAGCCGTTGCGGATCATGACGACCCAGGAGATCCAGCAGGAGTATAACGGCACGCTCGTCATGAAGCAGCAGCTGGAGGCGGTTGGCTTCACGGTCGATCTCCAGGTTTATGACGGCGCGACTCTCAGCGACCGCCGCGATGACGACAGCGCCTGGGAGATGTACACCGCCTGGGCCAGCTTCCGGCCCGACCCGGTCATGCGCAACCTGACCGCGTCGGCCGCCGGTTGGTGGGAGGACGACGAGAAGGACCAGTTGCTGGCCGATCTACAATCCGAGTCGGACTACGACACCCGCTTCGCGATCTGGGAGCAGGTCCAGGCCCGCTTCTATGCGGACGTGCCGCGGCTGAAGATCGGCAACAGCCTGCGCATCCTCGTCCGCGCGGCGAGCCTCAGGGGCATCGGCCCGACCGAGATGCAGCCGGAGTTCTCGAACGCCTGGCTGGAGGGGTGATCGGCTTTATCGTGCGGCGGCTGCTGGCTCTCGTGCCGGTCGCGCTGGTCGTCGGCACGATCACCTTCGCGCTCTTGCACGCCGCGCCCGGCGACCCGGCCGCCCTGATGCTCGGCTCGGAGGCGACGCCCGACCAGGTCGCCCGGGCGCGCGAACGGCTCGGGCTGGACGATTCGTTGCTGGCCCAGTACCCGCGCTGGCTGCTCGACATCGTCCGGCTCGATCTCGGCGATTCGCTCTTTCTCGATCGGCCGGTCACGACCGCCATCTCGGAGCGGATTGTTCCAACGCTGCAACTGACGCTGTACGCGCTGCTGATCGCGCTGTTGCTCGGCGTTCCGGCCGGCGTCGTCGCAGCCATGCGCCAGAATTCGCTCATCGACCGGCTGCTGATGTTGCTGGCGATCGCCGGCTCCGCCATCGCTGATTTCTTCCTCGCGATCCTGCTCGTCCTGCTCTTCGCCGTCACGTTGCGCTGGCTGCCGTCTGGCGGCTATGTCCCGTTCCTCGACTCGCCGATCGATCACGCGCGCTCGATGCTGTTGCCATCGCTCGCGCTGGGCGTCTCGATCGCGGGGCTTCCCGCCCGGTTGATCCGCGCCTCGATGCTGGATGTTCTGCACGAGGACTACATCCGCGCCGCCGTCGCGCGCGGACTCTCGCCTACCCATGTCGCCCTGCGCCACGGGCTGCGCAACGCGCTCTTGCCGGCCGTCACCGTCCTCGGCTACACGCTCGGCGACCTGCTCGGCGGGGCGGTCGTCGTCGAAACCGTCTTCAACCTGCCGGGCATGGGCCAACTGGTCGTCAACAGCATCGCGCGGCGTGACTTCCCCGTCATCCAGGGCGTCGTGATGGTCATCACCGGCTGCTACCTGCTGGCCAACCTGCTCGTTGATGTGCTTTATGTCTATATCGACCCTCGCGTGCGAGACCGCTATGTCGGCCGGTAAGGCGCGCCTCACCAGCGACGAAGCCCTCCGTTCGCGCCCCAGCGGCTGGCGCGCGACCTACCAGCCGGACCGCCGCCGCTCGTGGTATCGGCTGTTCGTCTCGACGCCGATCGCCGTCATGAGCGTCGCCTTTTTGCTTGTCGTCGCGTTGGGCGCCGTTTTCTCGCCGCTCATCACGCCCCACGATCCGCGTTTCATCGACCCGGACGTTCGTCTTCAAGCGCCATCCACGTCCCACCTGTTCGGCACCGATGAACTCGGACGCGACGTCTTCAGCCGGCTGATCGACGGCGGGCGCGTCTCGTTGCTGGTTGGTGTGACCGTGACGCTTATCAGCGCGGCGCTGGGCGCGCTTTTCGGGATCATCGCCGGCTACTACCGGCGGCTTGACGCCATCATCATGCGCGTCATGGACGGCTTCATGGCCTTCCCCGGCATTCTGCTCGCCATCGCGGTCGTCATCAGCTTCGGCCAGCGCGCCAGCAGCGTCATCCTCGCGCTTTCGCTCGTCTACATCCCGGCCGTCGCCCGCCTGATGCGCTCGACGACGCTCGTCATCCGCGAGCTGCCCTACGTCGAGTCAGCCCGCGCCATTGGCCAGTCCGACCCCCGCATCCTCTGGCGCTATGTGCTGGCCAACGCCGTCTCGCCGTTGATCGTGCAGTGCTCGTTCATCGTCGCCTACGCGATCCTCGCCGAGGCGTCGCTCTCGTTCCTCGGCGCGGGCGGCGACCCCGAGGCGCCAAGCTGGGGCATCATGCTGCGTGACGGCCAACGCCTGCTCGGCCCGGCCTGGTGGATGGCCGTCGCGCCCGGCACGCTCCTCTTCCTGACCGTCTTCGCCTTCAACCTGCTCGGCGACGCCCTCCGCGACGCCCTCGATCCCCGCGCCCGCGAACGCCGCGAAGATGGCGTTGTGCGCTGACAGCCTCGGCGCTACGGCGCGGAGGCGATCGTGACAACGATGACGGCAGCCTGTACCGACGTTTCCAGAGCCATCCCGTCGGCGATCAGTTGCGTGCCGTCCAGCGCGTCCAGGGCGATGTCGCCATTGTCCGCTCCGGTGACGGTGACGGCCCCGTCTTCGACATACACCAGCACGATAGTGCCATCGGATAAGGCAACCGACGCGCCGGGTTCCATCACGAGACGCTCGATCGTGACGACCGCTGGCTCGGCAGGGAAAGCGGCAGGGGAGCCCTTAGCGAGGACTTCACCCGTCAGACCGCCAGGCAGCGTCACATCCACCGTTGGATCGCCGCGCCAGATGCCGGCCACGATCGAGATCGACCGCGTCTGGCCCGCGTTCTTGCAGTTGCTCGCGTTGTTGTCGCCATAAACGGTGAAATCGCCGGCGTTCACAATCGTTGGCTGCGTCATCTCGCTACTGATCGTCTCTCTCGTGTGGTCGGGACGGTAAATGGTCGCGTCGGCTCCGCCTTGAACCGGAGCGACGAAGCAGATCTCCGAGCCGGCATCGAGGTAGCTGATCGCACGTCCCGGCCCGGTCTCAGCGAATTCCTCAACTCCACCGAACGGCGCCCAGGTCCAGCGTTCGAGCGTGACGAAGTTAGCGTCCACGGGAAATGCCTCAACCCGAATCTCAATGCGGAACGGCTGCGCGGCAACCGACGTTGGCGACGCGGCTGCCCGAGGTGTAGCGGTCACAACTGCGCTCGAAGTAGCCGACACCTGAGTCGGCGGCGCGATCGATGTCGGTGTTTGTGACGTGGCGACAGTCGGGGCGCCAGGCTGAACGGAAAGCGACTGCGTTGCAGGCGCGTCGACGTTGTCGTTGCCGTCGCCGCCGCAGCCCGCCAGCAGCCCGCAGCTCAGCGCTATCGCGAGGAGTATGTCCCATCGGGTCACACGGGTTGCCAACTCTACCGGCGGTGGCCGCCGGAATCAGTCGGTATGAGCCGGGAACGTGTCGATGGAGGGCCGACGACGAGCGCTGGCCTTTTGATGTCCTGTTGCGCGCCGACGCTCGTCGTTCGTTTACGGGGCGTTGCCGTTACGTTAGTCGTGGCAATGGCCATTCTCGTGCCGCTTCAATGGCGCCACGTCCAACGTCGGGTTGCGGTCGAAGAAACCGGCCGGCTGGAGCATGAAGCTGGCGCTGGTGACCGGCATGACCGGCCAATCTTCGAGGCGTGGCGGGTGGTGCGCGCCGAGCGTGTACCAGAGAACAAGGTCGGTGTTCTCGATGCCCCGGTCGGCCGCCGTCCACTCCGGCAGTCCAGCGCCGCCGGGGTGCTGGTTCGGGTAGTCACCGGCTGGGAAGTTCTCGTCCCGCTTCCAGGGCGTCGCCCAGAGATGCTTCGAGATAAAGCCGGCCCGCTTCGAGACGCTGGCCTCGGGCGCGGCGAACGCGGCCACGTTCGTGTGCGGCACGAGCCGGTAGGCAGTCGGCTCTCCAACCGCGTTCGTGCGGCTGTTCGACACGACCTTCCAGACACGCCCGGTCGGTGGGTCGATGTTCTGTTGCGCCTCTGATTCTTTCGCCAGCAGCGTCGTCTTGGAGTAGAACGCGTTGTTGTACGGGTTGTCAGCCCCGGCCGGAACCTGCTCGGCGTGCACCTCATAGAGTGAGTTGTCGGCCCCGTCAACGTCCATGTCGAGCCGGACACTGTAGAAATGCTGGTGGATCGGCGCGTAGAGGCCGTCGGTGTTGAGCAGTTGCCCATACTTGAGCGGCGCGCTGCCATCCGTCACGGCCGTCGTCAGGATGCCGGTCTGCTTGATCTCGAAGTGGATCGTCCCGTCCTGGAAGAAACTCCAGTAGAAGCCGTAGTCGTAGTTGCCGACCGTCGAGATGAACGAGACGATCAGCTTGCGCGAGCGGCGCACCTCGGTCGAGCCGTTGCGGAAGTCCGAATGCTTCCAGAGCAGGCTGGCGTCCTCTTCGTGCATACAGATCGCGTTGGCGATCGTCATCGGCTCGCCGCGATTGTCGCAGACAACGGCGTCGAAGTAATGGATCTCGCCCAGACAGTCGCAGCCCAGCTCCAGCGAGTTGGCCAGCAGGCCGATGTTGTACTCGCCGACATCGAAGGCGTTCTTGCGCGCCTGGGTGATGTTCGTGTCACCGTACGGCACGACCATTTCGGCCAGCGACGCGCGGTACATGATCGGCCGCAACGTCTCGCCGTCCTGCCAGCCGGCGGTGTGGATCACTAGCCCTTCGCGCGGCGTGAACCCAACCCGGAAGCGCCAGTTCTGCCAGGCGACCTCGTGGCCGTCGACGGTGAACGACACGCCTTCAGGCTGCGTGATCTCAATCGGCTTCAGGTCCGTCCGTGGCGCGCCGGTGTACTTCGGCGCGTAGTTTCCATCCGCCCACGGAATTGGGATGACGCCGTGATCCTCAACGCGATGGACCGTCATCTCATGCAAATCCACGA
>JBBECJ010000118.1:0-1122 GCA_040881885.1 Thermomicrobiales bacterium
CTCCTCGATCAGCTTGCCAGCCAGCTCGCCGGGGTTCGCGATCGTCGCCGAGGCGAGGATGAAGCGCGGCGACGAGCCGTAGTGGCGGCAGATGCGCTTCAAGCGCCGGATGACGTTGGCGACGTGCGAACCGAAGACGCCGCGATAGCCGTGCATCTCGTCGATGACGACGTATTGCAGGTTCTCGAACAGCGAGTGCCACTTGGTGTGGTGCGGCAGGATGGCGGAGTGCAGCATGTCGGGGTTGGTGATGATGATGTGGCCGGCCTGGCGGATCAGCCGCCGCTCGGCGGCGGGGGTGTCGCCGTCGTACGGGTAGGTCTTGATGTCGACGTCGGCGGCGTCGAGCAACGCCTGGAGCCCGGCGTACTGGTCCTGCGCCAGCGCCTTGGTCGGGAAGAGGTACATCGCGCGCGCCGTTGGCTCGGCCAGCAGGTGGTTGAGGACCGGCAGGTTGTAGCAGAGCGTCTTGCCGGAGGCGGTCGGCGTCACGACGACCGTGTTGCGGCCGGAGATGACCGCGTCGAAGGCATCGGCCTGGTGGACATACAGCTCGTCGATGCCGCGCGTCGTAAGCGCCTGCCGCAGCCGGGGATCGAGCGCCTCCGGCAGCGGCGCGGTGACCGCCTCCTGGGCCGGAACTGTCTTCCAGGCGGCGATACAGGACGACCAGCGCTCTTCGCGGTTCAGCCGTTCGAGAAACGCTTCGAGGGACATCTGGCTACCCCCAACGAACCCCACCCCCAGCCCCTCCCCGACGCGGGGAGGGGAGAAAGAGGCGCACGGATGTTCTGAACGGACAGTATAGCAGTCATCTCTCCGGTGACGGTGTTATTCTCGCGCTTCGAGATTCGCCGGGGAACAGAGGTGGGACGATCGATGCTGGTGGGACAGCTCGTGACATTGCGGGCGATGACGCGCGAGGATCTGCCGACGATATGGGCCTTCAACAACGATCTGGAAGTCGAGCTGGCCGGTGGAGGCGACCCGCCGATGCCGCAGGCGTTCGATCGGCTGCTGGCCGATTGGGAGCGCGAGACGGCCAAGGGGGGCCGCGACGACGGCTGGTTCGCAATCGAGGCTAACGGCGAACTGATCGGCCAGTGCTTGCTGATGCACGTC
>JBBECJ010000119.1:0-1121 GCA_040881885.1 Thermomicrobiales bacterium
GCATGTCGCCCTGCCTGCCCTCGACGAAGGCGTGCAGGTTGTGCAGCAGGATGTCGGTGATCCGGCCGTTCTCGTGGTGTGACGTGCTGGCAGAGTGCGGGTTGATGATGACGTTGGGAAAGTCCCAGAGCGGCGAGTCGGCCGGCAACGGCTCGGTCCGGAAGACATCCAGGCCGGCGAAGCCGATCGTGCCGTCGCGCAACTTCTCGATCAACGCCGTCTCGTCGATAAGCTGGCCGCGTCCGATGTTGATGAAGGTCACGCCCGGCTTAAGCAGCGCGAACTCCTCCGCGCCGATGATGTTCTCGGTGTCTGGCGTGTGCGGAGCGCAGACGACGACCGCGTCGGCCCCGGCCAGCATCTCGCGCAGTTCGTGGCGGGCATACAGGCGGTCGAGGCCAAGCTCAGCGGCCCGGTCGGCCCGAAACTCGCGCGTCAGGCCGACCGGCCGCATGTCGAACGCCCGCGCCAGCTTCGCGACCTCGCGCCCGACCCGGCCTGCCCCGACGATCGCCAGCGTCTTGCCCGACAGCTCGTCGCTACAGAATCGCTCCCAGCGGTGGGCTGCCTGATCGCGGACGATCCGGCAATACTCCTTCGCGCCCATCAACAACACCATCATCACGAACTCGGCCAGTGGGCGCGCGTGGACGCCGCTGGCGGTCGTGATGATGTATTCGCCCGGCCCGATGCCCATCGCCTGGGCCGCCCTGCCGACGCCCGCGCTGGATGTCTGAATCCAGCGCAGCTTCGGCGCGTACTCTTTTGGATGCCGGCCGCGCTCGTTCCACGGAAAGTCGAACAGTGCGTCGGCGTTCGCAAGCAGGCTGTCCCAGCGCTCGCGCTGTTCCGGCGTTAATTCGTAACCGGGAGGCCCGCCGTGATCGCCAACGTAGCGCGTCGGCGGCAGCAGGTCCGGCTCGTAGACGATCTCGACGCCGGCCGGCGCGCTGGCGCGCATCCGCTCGACGTGCTCCGCCTCGAACGGCGACGCGATCAGCAGCCGGAATGGTCCATCGTTCATGTGTCGTCCCTCATCGTTGCCCAATAGATGGCGGCGCTCCCCCTGTCGTCCTGAGCCGCAGCGAAGGACCTCTCCGCCTCAACCGCATGAGCGGCGA
>JBBECJ010000120.1:0-6157 GCA_040881885.1 Thermomicrobiales bacterium
CGATGGGCATCTCGGACCTGCAACTCGCCTCGACATTTTCCCAGGACAGCACTGGCACAAGACCGGCCCCTACCGGAAGACCTTCGGCCGACTGCGACGTGGTTCCATTAGACGGGCCGTCAAAGGGACAGGTCGTGTACAACGATCAAGAACCTGCCCTTTCGACGAGGAAAATGTCTGCCTTAATCCTGCTGGCAGAGCTTCTGGACCTTGTGACGCAGGGAAGGGGGCGCGGTCGTCTCGCGGCAGCGGCTGCCAACGAAGGTGAGGACGTTCTCCTCAAAGTGGAACAGGTCGAGGCAGGGCGGGCAGCGGTCAAGGTGCGTCTTGACGACCTGCTGCTCGTCCTGACTGAGTTCGCGGTCAAGATACTGATACAGGCGATCGACCGCCTCTTTACAGTTGTCCATCAGCCGCCACTTCCGTGATGATGCCTGATTCGACGGCGAACTCGTAGAGCGACCGTTGCAGCCGCCGGCGCGCCCGGAAGAGCCGGGACATCACTGTCCCTACCGGTATGCCGGCGATCTCGGCGATCTCTCGATATGAGAACCCCTCGACATCCGCCAGCATGACTACCTGCCGAAAGTCGTCGGGAAGCTCGTCGATGGCGGCGTTGACATCGTCGACCGTCAAGCGTTGGAGAACGATGTCTTCCGGGCGCTCGCTGCCCGGCTGAACGCGCGAGTCGACCAGGTGGTCGTAGAGATAAAACTCCTCGATATTGTCGAGCGACGCGCTCGTCGGGCGCCGTTGGCGCCTGCGATAGTCGTTGATATAGGTGTTGGTGAGGATGCGAAACAGCCATGCTCTAAGATTTGTGCCTTCCGTGAACTGATGCAGCGAACGAAACGCGCGCAAGTAGGCTTCCTGCACCAAGTCTTCGGCGTCGCTCGGGTTGCGCGTCATGCGCAACGCCGTCCGATACAGCGCGTCAATATGCTCGATCGCCGCTTGCTCGAGCCGCTGCCGGGCATCGGGGGCGAGTCCGTCCTCGCTCACCGCACTCACTGACGCCTGCTCAGAACAACACGTTGCCATCAGTATCTATTCCTACCTGCGCCACGCGGCGCCAAGCGGTCGAACGACATCGTCGACCCGGTTACAGTTCGGTTGAACGGGCGAGAGCCGATCTCAGTTGCCCTTCTTCTCGAAGTCATCGAGGTCGAGGGTGTTGATGAAGTCGCGAAAGACGCCCAGCCGCTCTTCCGATATCGGCGCGCCTTCGCGAACCGGCTCGTCACTCTCATCGTCGTCTTCCTCAAGACGGACGCCGGCGCGGTCCATGACCGAGTCATCGACGAAGATCGGAACCTTGACGCGGACCGCCAGCGCGATCGCGTCCGACGGTCGCGAGTCGATCTCAACGCTCGCGCCACTCGTGTCGAGCACGATCCGGGCGTAGAAGACATCGTTGCTGATTTCGGTGATCAATATCCGGCGCACCTCGGCGCCGAGCTCACCGATGACTGAACGCAGCAGATCGTATGGCAGTGGCCGGCTGGATTGAATGCTCTGCAACTCCATCGCGATAGCCTCGGCCTCGAACGGTCCGATCCAGATCGGCAGATGCCGTTCGCCGTCGACCTCCTTGAGAATGACGACGCGCGCCTGAGTAACGAGGCTGACGCGGATGCTCTCGACGATCGTTTCAATCATGGATCGCTACCCTTCGGGACTGCTGCCACGTGATCCGAGCGATCGACGCGACCGCGTACGGATGTCCTGCCCCATTCAACACGGTCTCCACACGCATCTTCCGCCAACCGGATGAACGATGTCAGGGCGCATAGTCCGGTGTCGTAAGAATATCAAGCCGATCGGACGGCCAGTACGAGATCCACGCCTTGCCGATGATCTTGTCGATGTCGATTGGACCGAAGACCCGGGAGTCGGTCGAGTTGTTGCGGTTATCACCCATAACGAACACCTGGCCGTCGGGAATCGTGATCTCTTCCTGACCGATCGAGCCGGACCAGGCCGTCGCGGCGCCGTTCAGATACTCCTCCTCAAGCCGCTGGCCATCGATGTAGACGGCGCCGTCGTGGATTGAGAGTTGCTCGCCAGGCAATCCAATCACACGCTTGATGTACGGCTTGCCATTATCCACCGGCGGATGCAGAACGACGATATCACCCCGCTTCGGGGGATGGAATGGGTAGATGATGTTTTCGCCCTCCAGCTCGACAAACGGGATCCAGTTCACCAACGAGTGGCTGTCGAAGTGGTAGAACACCTGACGGTTTACAAGCAACATCTGGCCAGAGTCGAGGTTTGGTTCCATAGAAAGTCCATCAACGCGGAAGTTCAGGACAACCGAACGGACGGCGATGAAGATGAAGACGGCCAGCAGCAGCGTCTCAACGATCTCCCAGACCGCGCTTCGGCGAGCCGGCTCGACGGAATCGTCCTCGGAAGCCACCGGCTCTGGCGCGTTTGGTTGCGCTTCGCGTTGACGCTGTTCGCGGTCGTGGTGAACGAGCGGACTTGGACGGGCAGCGCCATCCAGGTTTGTCGGCGCCGCTTCGGCTGAGTAACCGTCGTGCATGAATGCTGTACCTCCGAGAGACCGCGCCAGCGTCAAGCCGACTGAACCTGAGTATACAACCGGAAATCGAACCAACCGGTGGTTGGTTACTTAATCGTTCCGCGCCAATTTGGGACTATCTCCTGATTGAGCGGGCTGGACGAACGCCGTATCCTGATGGTCAGGTGATCGAACGGAGCAGATCGGTTTACACTCTCGGCAGCAATTGTGCGGCGGAGACGCGTGAGGCGGCGATCAGCGCGGCGGCACATTTGGAGTCAATCGTGATCGAGCCTTCAGGACTGTCAGCAATTCAACTGAGGCGCGACAACCTATGAGTGGCGGCACTGCAGGCGCGTCTGGCAACCGGCGCTCACAACGAACGCTCTCGGCAGGCACGATTCTCGAGGATCGGTACGAGATTCAGCGCATCGCCGGCCGGGGCGGCATGAGCACTGTCTACGTGTCTCGCGACCTGCGCTTCGGCCAGGTCGAGCGCCTGTGCGCGATCAAGGAGATGTTCGACATCGACCCGGACACCCGGGTCCGCGCGTTGCGGTTGGTGAACTTCGAGCGCGAATCTGCCTTGTTAGCGACGCTGTCGCATCCGGCGATCCCGCGCATTTACGACTACTTCTCGCGGGCTGGACTCGTCTATCTCGTCCTCGAGTTCATCGACGGTGAAGACCTCGAACGGGTACTCGCCAACCAGAAGATGGCGTTTCAGGAAGAACAGATCATCCGCTGGGCGATCGAGATCTGCGACGTCCTCGCGATGCTCCACGATCAGAAGCCGGACCCGGTCATCTTTCGCGACCTGAAGCCATCCAACATCATGCTCCGGACGAGCGGGCAGATCGTCCTGATCGACTTCGGCATCGCGCGCACCATTCAGGGCAAGCAGCGCGGAACGATGATTGGGACAGAGGGCTACGCCCCTCCGGAGCAATATCGCGGCATCGCCGACGCGCGGGGAGACATCTACGCGCTCGGCGCGACGTTGCACCACATGGCGACCAACTCCGACCCGCGGTTGGAGACGCCATTCACGTTCGCGGAGCGGCCGGTTCGCTCGTTGAACCCGGATATCTCCGAGGAACTGGCGGCTGTCATTACCAAGATGATCGCCTACAACCCCGCCGATCGTTACCAGAGCGTCCATCACCTGAGGGCGGACCTGGAGCTTGTCCGGCAACGGCAGGCCGCCGCGACCTTCATCGCGTCCGGGCTGACGCCGATTGGGCATGTCGCTCCGGCCGCCGCGCCGGCGCCGCAGCCACAGCCAGTTCGGCCGGTCCGCGCGGGAACGACCGTTTTCGGCGTGCCGCCAGTAGTCGCGCCGGCAACCGAGAATCAGCGAGCGCCGGCCGTTGAACGCAAGTCTGTAAAGAAGCGCGCGTCTCGCAGGCGACGTGAAGAGACATTGACCGAGCGCCTGGTCTGGGCCACGACAACTGGTGATGAGGTGCGCGGTAGCGCAGTGTTCGATGGGAATGCGTTTGCGATCGGCTCGTACGACGGCCACGTCTACTCGCTCGCCGTCGGAGATGGCGCGGTGCGCTGGAAATTCCGGACTGGCCGTGGGGTCGTGTCGCGCCCGGCCGTGGCTGGAGAGACACTGGTCTTCGGCTCCGAAGACTACTCAGTTTACGCGGTAGACCGGACGCGGGGGACCCTGCTATGGTCACACCGGACCGGGATGCCGGTCCGTTCATCTCCAGCGATCCACGAGTCATCGATCGTCATCGGCTCGGACGATGCCCTGGTGTACAGCCTCGACCTGGAGTCGGGCAAGGTCAACTGGCGCCAACGAAGCTGGGGGCCCGTCCGATCTTCGCCTGTCATCGCGCACGGTCGGGTGCTGGTCGGGTGCGATGACACCTACCTGTACGCGCTGAATGAGCGGACCGGCAGGGTCGAGTGGCGGGCGTCGTCTGGCGGTCAAATCCAATCGGCGCCGCTGCAAGTTGACGACAAGGTGTTCGTTGCGTCTCGCGGTGGGCTGGTGATCGCCTACTCGCTCTCCGGCGGAGAAAAGCTGTGGCAGTTCGACGCGAAGTCCCCGGTCCTGGCGACACCACAGGCAGTCGACGGAACGCTGATCTTCGGCGCGGTCGATGGAGCGCTTTTCGGGCTGTCGACCGAGGATGGCAGTCTGCGCTGGGTCGAGCAACACGCGAACCAGATCACAGCCTCGGCGATGCTGGCGGGCCAGATTGGCTACGTCGGGACAATTGACGGCGATTGTATGTGCTTCAACACGGGCACCGGCGCCCTCAACTGGCGCTTTCCAGTTGGCGGGAGCATCGTGTCGACGCCGGCGTACGGCAATGGAATCCTGGTTGTAGGATCGACTGATGGGCGGGTCTGCGGGCTGGCGCTACAGGAGAACGAAATTCAATTGCTTGAGAAAGGCGGTTAGCGACATGGCCACCAAAGCCATTCTGCACATATCTGGCGAGGAATCGATTCTGTGCGAGATCGAGACAATGCCGCTACCGTCCGATAACTTCGTCGTCGTCTTCAATCCGACCCGCAAGGACGGCAAGCCGATCCCAACACTCGAGAACACGACCACGAGCGTGATCTTCCCCTGGACCCGTGTCTCGTACATCGAACTGTTCGAGGAGCGCAGCCAGCGCGAAAGCGTCGTCGGGTTCTTCCGGGAGTCAGACGGCCGCCGCGGCCAGCATTGAACGCGGATCAGCGGCGACGACGCGCGAACGCCCCGACCGGCTGGCCAGGGCGTCACCGTTCGATGTCATCGTGAAGCCGAAAGACTAGAGCTCTTCCTTGATCGGCTTGTTCGTATTGACATCGGCCTTTTCGTCGGTGTTGTTGTCTGTCGCGCTCGTACGGAATTCGCGGATGCCCTTGCCGAGCGCTCCACCAATTTCCGGCAATTTGCCGACGCCGAAGATGATCACGATGATCAAAAGAATAATCGCAAGTTCCCATGGCCCAAGACTTGGCATGGAAGGTTCCTCCTGTTCGCCCGAGTTGGTCTACCGTGGTCCGGGTTATGTCCGCGAGTATACCCCAGCCTGTTATACGTCAACCACATGCCATCCGGCGCTATCGACGCTAGTCGACGATCGAGGCGACGATCGACAGAACGAGAAAGATGACACCGATTGCGATCGTGTACTGGAACAGCGTCTTTTCGACTCCACGCCGGGTGCGGTAGATCGAGCCGGAGTCTCCGCCGAACGTGCCGCTGAAGCCCGAACCCTTCGACTGGGTAAGGATAACCAAGATCAGCAGGACGCAGACGATGATTTGAACGACATCAAGCGCTAAATCCAAGGCGAGTCCTCCGTACGCGAACGTAATCGAATCCGGGGAAGGATACTACAATCAGCGGCCTGCGGCGGCGACGATCGCTTGGAACGAGTCCGCCTTGAGGCTGGCGCCGCCGACCAGCGCCCCATCGATGTCGTCTCGCCCGAAGAGCGTCGCGGCGTTGTCTGGCGAGACGCTGCCGCCGTACAGCACGCGAATGTAGCCGCCGGCTGGGCCGAATCTGTCGGCGAGCCACTCATGGGCGAATTCACACATTGACTGGGCATCGTCGGCGGTGGCGGCGACGCCGGTCCCGATCGCCCAGACCGGCTCGTAGGCAATGGTCAA
>JBBECJ010000121.1:0-6139 GCA_040881885.1 Thermomicrobiales bacterium
ACTCAGGCTGCCTTCAAGCACCTCTGCTCGAAGGCGATCGAGACCATGAAGAGAATCGCCCAAACTGGGTCTCCTTTCCCTCAACCATCTACGGCGCGGATACCGTTCCGCAGCCGTCCTCCCGCGTCCGGGGCCTTCCCGGAACGCGAGCGTGAAACCAGACCCGGTCGAGCCTTGACACCCGGTTGGCACGAACTCGCGCCTTCAGGACTCATCGTTCATCTCGAAACCGGATCGACAACTGGGAAGCGCCGGCCATGCTCGTGAATCAAACGGCATCCAAACAGCCATCGCCTCACTTTGAGCAGTCATTCGCGGATTTTCCCCACACTTTCCGCAAATGCGTCGCCGGATGGCAGTTCTGCGTGTCCCTCCACATTGAAACGCCGAAACGGTGACGCCACGCATCACCGGCGCCGGCCACTGCCTGCCGCTTCCACTGCCCATATTAACGCACAGGCGCCGCGAACTGGATGCTTGCGGCGGACGTTGTTGCCGCACTCATCATCCGCGGCCCCGTTGTGTGCATCTATGCGGATATGGTGTGCTGATGATGATCAGAGGTCGGCGTGGAACCTGCCGGTCGAGTCTTCGCTCTTGATCTCGACCGAGAAACCGAACCGTTCCACATCCTGCTTGACGATCCCCAGCGGCTTCTGGCGGACGGTGTCAGAAGTCGTTGCAGGACGCGCTTCAGCAGCCTTGACGGCAAGGCGGGAGCCCTGGTCACGACAGGGACTTGCGAAGTCGGTTGGTCTCGTCAACATCGATCGCGTGCGTGTCGGGATCGATCGCCACGCCGTAGTAGCGGGCGGCGGCCTCGACCGAGACGAGTCCGTCGCGCACATCCTCCAGCACCGCCTTTGCGTCGCGTCGCGCCGGCATTCCAAAGCCGCCGCCGCCCGGCAGGTCCAGCCGGACGCGTGTGCCGGCTGGAAACTCGCGAACGCCCTTGCGTTCGAGCACCTCGCCGGTGCTGGCGGCGATTCGGCCAAAGGCGCCCGGCCCGCCACCGGCGTAGCCCTGGGCGGCGAACCGCGTCCGGTCAAACAGCGGCGAGAGGGTGAACGGCTTGTCCCCGCGCACCGAGACCTCCATGATCTGTCCCAGCCCACCGCGGAACTCACCGGCGCCGCCCGAATCGGCGCGGTACTCGCGCCGGTGCATGATGACCGGCGACAGACTCTCGATCACCTCGGCCGGGACGCCGGAGATGCCGCTCGGGAAGGCGGCCGCCGAGATGCCGTCCTTGTTCGGCCGAGCGCCAGTCCCACCGGCCGAGAACCAGACATAGGTCCAGATGTCGTTGGCTTCGTCGCGCCCGGAGAACTGATTGATCCAGATATTGGCGGCGCCCTCCGCCATCACCCGATCCGGCAGCGCCTGCGCCAGCGCGCCGAAGATCGCACCCGGCAGGAAGTGACCGATGATGTGCCGCGCGCCGACCGGCGCCGGATGTTGCGCGTTCAGGATGCAGTATTCCGGCGCCGTCACCGTCACCGGCCGGAACGAGCCTTCGTTGTTCGGCACCTCCGGCGCGAGCGCGCACTTGAGCGCATAGGTTGTGTAGGCGTGCGTGTAGTTGAGGACGACGTTGATGCCGCGTTTCGACTCCGGGCTGGAGCCCGACCAGTCAACCAGCAGCTCGTCGCCGCGCTTCTCGATCCGCACCTGCAAACGGACCGGCTCCTCGTAGCCGTCGGAAAAGACGGCGTTCTCGTAAACACCGTCGGGCAACTCGGCGATCGCGGTCCGCATCGCGCGCTCGGAGCGGGAGATGATCTCGTCGGCCAGCGGGTCGATCGACTCCAACCCGAACTCGCGCATGAAATCGAGCAGCCGCCGCCCACCAACGTCGTTGCCGGCCACCTGAGCGTGAATGTCGCCCAGCACCGGCTCCGGCGTCCTGACGTTGGCGGCGATCAAGCGCACCAACTCGCTGTTCTCGCGGCCGGCGTCGTAGAGCTTGGTGATCGGGACGAAGAGTCCTTCCTCATAGACGGAGCGCGCGTCGGTGCCGAGGCCACGCCCGCCGATGTCGAGGACGTGGCAGGTATTGCCGAGGTAGCCGACCAACCGCTCGCCCTGGAAGATCGGCGTGATGACGGTGAAGTCGTGCAGGTGGCCGGAGGTCTTCTGCGGGTCGTTGGTGATCAGAACATCGCCGGTTGATAGCGTCTCAGGCGGGAAGACATCCAGGAAGTGGTGGATGCAGGTCGCCATCGCGTTGATGTGGCCAGGCGTGCCGGTAACGGCCTGGGCGATCATATTGCCGCGCGTGTCGAAGACGCCGGCCGAGAGATCGCCGGACTCGCGGACGATCGTCGTGAACGAGGTCCGCATCAGCGCCGTCGCCTGCTCGTTGACGACCGCGATCAGCCGGTTCCACATCACTTCGAGCGTAATCGGGTCGATCCCGTTTGTGTCAAGCGCCACCAGCAGCCTCCCCATTCTTTCGCTCGATCGTAATGACGGCGTCCAGCAGCGCGTCGACCGACAGCTTGCCGCCGCGCCCGACGATCAGCGTCGATTCGCGTTCTTCGATGACGGCCGGCCCGTCGAGCGTCGCGTACGGCGCCAGCAGATAGCGGTCGTAGACCGGGACGCGGACCAGCCCGCGATCCTCGGGCAGGTAGATCTCGCGCTCACCCTTGATCGCCGTCGTCGCGTCCGCCGAGAGGTCAAGCCCCTGCGCCAACCGCTCCAGCGGCAGCTCGGGACGCGGCGCCGAGACGACGATGCGCCACGAGAGCGCCTCGATCTGGTTGCCGCTCGCCGTCCGTTCGTAGAGCCGCCGGTAGACCTCCTCGAATGAGGCTTGCAACCCTTCGACCGAGGCGTCGCTCAAGGCGCCGTCCGGGACCGGCACATGCACCTCGTGCCCCTGACCGACGTATCGAAGATCGGCAGTGCGCGTCACCGTCATCTCCGCGTTGCCGACGCCCGCCTGGCGCAGGATGTCGCGGCCCTCGCGCTCCATCTCGGTGTAGAGCGCGTTGACGAGCGTCCAGTCGAGCGCGTCCATCCGCCCGTAGTACGAGCGAACGAAGTCGAAGGCCAGCGGCGCCGCCAGGAAGCCGACGGTCGAGGTCACGCCTGCCCCGAGCGGGACGATCAGCGACGGCGCCTGCAAGATCCGCGCGACGCCGAAGGCATGGACAGGGCCGGCCCCGCCGAAGGCGAAGATCGGATAGGCGCGCGGGTCCTTGCCGCGCTCGATGGCGTGGATGCGGGCGGCGCTGGCCATATTCTCGTTGACGACCTGGTGGATGCCCCAGGCGGCGGCCAGCACATCGATGCCGAGCGGTTCGGCGACCTCGCGCCGGATCGCCTCGCGGGCCGCCTCGACATCCAGCAGCATCCGGCCGCCGAGGAAGTAGCCGGGGTCGAGATAGCCGAGGACGAGGTCGGCGTCGGTGACGGTCGGGGCTGTCCCGCCATGGCCGTAGCAGGCCGGCCCCGGCAGCGCGCCGGCCGAGTCCGGGCCGACCTTGAGCAGGCCGAGCACGTCGATCCGGGCGACGCTGCCGCCGCCAGCGCCGATCTCGATCATCTCGATCACCGAGACCTTAATCGGCAGGCCGGAGCCCTTTTTGAAGCGGTAGACGCGGCTGACCTCGAAGTCGGAGGTCGTCAGAGGCTGGCCGTCGTCGATGATGCAGGCCTTGGCGGTTGTCCCGCCCATGTCGAACGAGAGCAGGTTCGACGTCCGCGTCAGCCGCCCATACTCGGAGGCCGCCAGCGCCCCGGCCGCCGGACCCGACTCGACCAGCCGGATCGGATACTTGCGCGCCGTCTCGACCGTGCAGACCCCGCCCGACGAGAGCATGATGAACAAGCTGCCATCGAAGCCGAGCGCCGCCAGCGACTGCTCCAGTTGCGCCAGGTACTTCGCGACAACCGGCCGGACGTAGACGTTGGCGATCGTCGTCGAGGTGCGCTCGTACTCGCGGATCTCAGGGACAACTTCCGACGAGGTCGAGATCGTCAGGTCCGGCGCATACTCGGCCAGCAGCGCCTCGACCTGGCGCTCGTGCTCGGGGTTGCGCCAGGCGTGAATCAGCGCGACGGCGACCGCCTCGATGCCCGCCCCCAGCAGGTGATCGGCAAGCTCGCGCACCTGGGCCGGCTCGACCGGCGTCAGGACGCTGCCATCGCTCAGGATACGTTCGTCCAGCTCCAGCCGGTGGCGGCGCGGAACGAGCGGCTTTGGCATCTCCAGGAAGATGTCGTAGAGGTCGTAGCGGTGCTCCTTACCGATCTCGACCGCGTCGCGGAAGCCGCGCGTCGTGATCAGCGCCGTCGGGACGCCCTTGCGCTCGATGATTGCGTTCGTCACCAGCGTCGTGCCGTGGACGATGCCGCGCACGGCTTCGGGACTCAGCCCCGCCTCGGCCAGGACGCTGGCCAGCCCCTCGGTGACGGCCCGGCTGGGATCGTCGGGCGTCGTCAGCACCTTGCCGATGTGGAAGCGCCCGGCGCCGGGGTCGAAGACGAGCAGGTCGGTGAACGTGCCACCAATGTCGATGCCGACACGAACTTCACTCAACGAATTGTCCTATTCCTAAAGCATGCTGATGGGGATATCAGTGATGAACATATGTCCCGGCGAGTGTGTAATCATCAGTGGCGGCTTTGCCTCCATCGCGACCGCCTGTGGAGTCACCCCGCACGCCCAGAACACAGGAACTTCGCCGGGTTCAGGGGTAAGTGTCTCACCCCAGTCGGGTTCGGTGATGGATGGAATCCCGAGGCCATCGGGATCTCCGATCCAGACCGGCGCGCCGTGCGCCAGTGGATACCTGCTCGTCACCTCGACCGCACGGGCGACCCGATCTGATCGAATTGGCCGCATTGACACGACCAGAGGACCATGAAGGCGGCCAGCCGAGGCGCAGCGCTGATTGGTCCGGAACATCGAGACGTTTCGTCCTTCGTTGAGATGTCGAAGCCCCACATTCGCCTGATCAAGGGCATATTCGAACGTATAGCTGCAACCCAGGAGAAAGGCAACCAGATCGTCTCTCCAATGATGCACGATTGAGGCTGGCTCCTCAACGAGTTCGCCATGCTCATAAACCCGATATGCCGGCAGATCAACGCGCAGATCCGCCGATCGCGCAGCCTTCAGCGGGACGGGAGAGCCGACCTCGGTTACATCGACAAGCGGACACGGCCCAGGGTTGCGCTGGCAAAACAAAGGAAAATCATAGGCATACTCTCGCGGCAGGATGACAAGATTCGTCTGCGTATAACCTGCGGACAGGCCGACAGTATTCGTGGTCCAGTCGCCTCTGCGAATGGACTCTCGAACGATCTCAGGCCGCGCAGAACGCAACGTTATGCGATCAGCGATCTCGGGTACAACCACGATTCTCTCCCCGCGTCTACTATCCGATTGGGATGCGCATGAACGTCTATGCGATCGGTTTCACTCCTTGACCGTACCGCGCAGGCGCGGGTCAAGCGCGTCGCGAAGTGCGTCGCCAATGATGTTGATGGCGAGCACCGAGATCATGATCGCCAAGCCCGGGAAGGTTGTAATCCACCAGGCTCGTTGAATGTAGAGCCGCGCCTGACTCAACATCGATCCCCACTCAGGGCTCGGCGGCTGAGCGCCAAGGCCAATGAAGCTCAACCCGGAGATCGCAAGGATCGCTCCCGCGATCCCAATCGTCGCCAGCACGATGACCGGGGTGATGACGTTCGGCAACACGGTCCGGTACATGATGCGCGAAGACGATGACCCAATGGCCCGCGCCGCCAGAACGTAATCCGTCTCCTTCACGACCAGCGTTGTGGCACGGACCGTCCGCGCGTACCACGGTATCGCGCTGATGCCGACAGCGATCATGACGTTGATCAGGCTGGGGCCGAGTGTCGCCATAATCAGGATTGCGAGGATAATACCTGGAAAGGCGAGCACGACATCGACCAGCCGCATCACGAGGCTATCAACGAACCCGCCAACATAGCCAGAGACGAGTCCGAGCAGCGTGCCGATCACACCCGCGATCGCAACTGCAACAAGCCCGACCGTCAGCGAGATCCGCGCGCCAAAGATGACGCGGCTCAAGATGTCTCGACCGAGTTCATCCGTTCCGAACAGGTGGCTGCGAGACGGCGGTTCAAGGAGATC
>JBBECJ010000122.1:0-6097 GCA_040881885.1 Thermomicrobiales bacterium
TTGCCAGCATCCGCGCCCCGCGAATGATGATGCCTCCGTCGACTTCCTTGACGACCCGCGCCGCAAGGAACGGATCGGCCTGACCGGACGGGCCGACCGACCGGTTCGCCTGGGGGTTGATGAGCGTGTGGGTCAGGCAGAGATCCTGCTCGCGCGCCTCGCGGTAGTAGCGCTCGACGTTGTCGCCGAAACGCGAATCGGTCGCAGCGAAATAGTCCTTCGCGCCAGCGAACGCCATCAGGGCCGACGAAAGATAGTCCGGCGTCCGCCCCATCATGCCGTGCGAAAAGCGCGCCCAGTGCGACATCGCACGGCTGCGCTTGAGCAGGTCGTCCTTCGTGCGCGGCTGCATGAACGGCGTCCCGACCGGATCGCCGCTCTCGGGCGACGGATAGGTCATGTCGTCGCGGATCTCAGAGTCGTGCTGCATGTCGTACAGGTGGGCCAGGCTGTCGAGGACGTTCCTGAAAGCACGATGGGTGGTCACGTCGCGCACGAGCTCACCCTCGATGTACACCTCGCGCGACGACTCGCGTAGACCGCGCAGGAACTCCTCGCCGGTTCGTGCGCCCATCAGTGCCTCCTGTCGGGGGATGGGGCATGAGGAACGAGCCACGAGTCGGAGACGGCGCCGAAGCCAGCCTTATGCTCCATCCCACATCCCTCACGCCTCGTCCGCAACGATCGGGTTCTCGAGCGCGCCAAGACCGTCGACCTCGACGCGCATGACATCGCCTGGGTAGACGTGGCTGAGCCCTTTCGGCGTGCCGGTCAGGATGACGTCGTTCGGTTCGAGCGTCATGAATTCGCTGATGTACTCGATAAGGTTCGGAATATTGCGGACCAGCAGCGATGTGTTCCCGCGCTGACGCAGCTCGCCGTTGACGAACGTGCGCAACTCGAGTTTGTGCGGATCCTGGATCTCGTCGATGACGAGGTATGGTCCCATCGGCCCGAAGGTGTCGAACCCCTTCGCCTTGACCGGCGGCCGGAACATGTCGTGGACGAAGTCGCGGACCGTCACGTCGTTCGCCATCGTGTAGCCCAGGACGTAGTCCATCGCGTCGGCGGCCCTGACCTTGCGCGCGTTACGTCCAATTACGACGCCTAGCTCAGCTTCGTAGTGCATGTACTCGATGTTGAGCGGCGCGACGACCGGAGCGCGATGGCCGATCAGCGATGTCAGCGGCTTGAAGAACAGCGCCGGCTCTTCCGGGTTGCCGAGCCCTAGTTCCTCGGCGTGGTCAGCGAAGTTGAGCGCCAGCCCGATCACCTTCCTCGGCTCGACCGGCGGCAGGAACTGCACATCGTCCGGCCTGTACGCTTTGCCGCTGTTGCCTAGCAGGACGGTGTCGCCTTCGACCGACAACCCGCGCTGCACCATGCCATCGGCGGCAAATCGAACGTGTCGCATCCTCACCCGTTCCCTTCTCGATTGCATCAGCGACGGTCACCGCGCCGTCCACACCCAGGTCAATTGGATTCTGATCGATTCGGACTGAACGGCCGTGGGTCGGATAGAATCGTCTAGCCAGCGAACGACCGGCTGACGGCGGGACGGCGCATGCGCGGAGAGGGAGAGATGCGGCAACGAACCCGCGACACAGCGACGGCGCCTGCAATCCGAAACACGGCCGCGCCAATCCTGGCACGGCTTCATTGTAGACCACCAATCCCGCGCCTGGTTGGGCATCGTCCAGCATGAGCGGCGAGATCCTCGTCGTCGCGCCCTACCTGCCGTGGCCAGCGGACTTCGGCGGCGCGATCCGCATGCATGAGATCGTTCGTCACCTCTCGCGAGATCGCCGTGTCATCCTGCTTGCGCCGGCCGCCCCGGCGGAGATGTCCGCAATCCAGTATCTGCGCGATATCTGCGATGTCACGGTCGTCCCAGTCCCGTGGACGTTTCGCCAGCCGGCCGGCCCTCGAAAGCGGCTGACTCAGACGCGCTCGCTGGTGTCTCGTCAGTCGTTTGTCGAGTTGGCGTCGTGGGAACCGCGCTTTCAGGCGGTCATGGACCGACTCTTCATGACCCGCCACATCGAGCTCGTGCAGTACGAGTTCCCCCAGATGACACGCTACCGGCCACGGCGTCCCTGCCCGACTATTCTCGACAACCACAACATCGAGCACGAACTGATCAGGAGCGTCGCCCAGACGTCAGATTCGCTGCCTCAACAGGCGTTCAACGCGATCGAATGGCGCAAGTTGCGACGGCTCGAACGCGCCGCCTGGTCGTCGGTGACGCTCAACCTCGCGACATCGTCACGCGACGCGGACTGCATCAGCCGGGCAACCGGTGCACAGGCGCGGATCGTCCCGAACGGTGTCGATCTGGATGCGTATGCATCAGCTCGGACGGCGACGAGTGTTCCGGGGCGGGTGGTCTTCGTCGGCGCCATGCGGCATCAGCCGAACGCGATTGGCGCTCGCTGGTACGTGGAGCGCGTGCATCCGATTGTCGTCGAAGCGATTCCCGACGCGACATTTGAGATTGTGGGATCGGACCCACCGACAGAAGTGGCCGGCCTGGTGTCACGTTCCGTCAGCGTCACCGGACGCGTCAACAGTGCCGTCCCGCATCTCGCGCGGGCGTCTGTCGCGGTCGTTCCGTTGCACGCGGGCGGCGGGACGCGACTGAAGATCCTCGAAGCCTTCGCGTCCGGCGTTCCAGTCGTCTCAACAACGATCGGCGCCGAGGGACTGGATCTGGTTCCAGGAGAGCATCTACTGATCGCAGACACGCCGGACACGTTCGCCAGCGCCGTAATAGACGCGCTGCGCGACACTGGCGACACTGGCCTGCCGTCGGGCTACAGTATTGCTGGCGCGTATGAACTTGCCGCGTCGCGCTACGATTGGGGAACAGCCGTCGTCCCGGCGCTGGTCGCCGCTCACGACGAAGCGATCGAGCGTTTCCAGGGCGAACAGTGACCGATTTGGGGCAAGGGAGAAACCCATGAAGAAGATCATCCAGCCGGACGGCGTTTTCGATCCTGACGCCGTCTTCGGCGGGAAGGCGTACCGGCAGGCGATCCTGGTCGGTGACACGCTCTACATCGCCGGCCAGGCCGCGATCGATACCGCCGGAAACATCGTCGGCAAGGGCGAAGTCGAGGCTCAGGCAATCATGGTGATGGAGAACCTGATGGCCTGTCTCGACGCGGCCGGAGCCAGCGCCGACGATGTTGTGAAGGTAACGACGTTCTACCTCCGGCGCGAAGACCGCGGAGTCATCGCCGATGTCCGCCGACGCTATCTTGGCGAGGCCGACTTCGTCCACACCGGACTCATCATCGACGGCCTGGCTGACCCGGAGCTGTTGCTGGAGATCGAGGCGATCGCTGTGCTTGGGACTCGACGCGACGGCGCGACCATTTAACGCTGTCCCTCCCCGCGTTTCACCCTTCGCTGCGGTACTATGTGTGCATGCTGAGCACGGAACCAGGCTGTAAAGTGAACGCAGTCGGTATGCCGCAACGGAATCTGGCCGTCGATGCGCGACGCTGATCGACAGACGGCGTCGGAGAACGTCACGTCTGCGCTGTTGCCGGGCGGCAACCTGATCAACGCCGCGCTCCATCGACAGGTCATGATCTGGAGCGACCGGGGCGGCGCCAGTCGCCACATCGGCGACCGCTGGGCGATGCGTTGCTCGTCAGCGTTGGATGAGGCTATCGGGACGACTTGGCCGGTTCCCAATGCCGAACCCTTCGAACTGGCGCACGTCATCCGGCTCGACGACGTGCCCGAGGTGTCTCGCGAGGCGAATCGTCACCACTTGGAGAACCCCGATTTCCTGCTGATCGGAACCCGGCAGACCGACGAGAGGCCGTGCTTACAGGCGGCAGACGCAAAGTTCGCCGCCGACCGGATCAAGCCGAGTCAGGTCAGCTCAGAAATTGTCAGGAACCTGCTCGCAGTTGAGGGCGGGGTAACGCGCGCACTTGTTGAAAGCACCATCGCGCAACTCGGGCTAGACGAGCCGGAGATCGTCCGCGGCGTCTTCATCGCGCCACGCTCGGCGCTGACCGACCATCTGTTGCGGCGCGTCACGTCCGGTCGCAACCCAACCGTTGATGAGCGCGAGGTTGTGTTGGCCGCGCCTGAGCCTGGCGCGATGTTCGCCGGCCTCCCGCAGAGCCGAGTCATTGGCGGTCTGGCGCGGATCGACGCGCTGCCAGTCACGCCGCGCGATAACCTGATTTCCGCCATCTACTATTTCCGGCTGGCTTGCGCATGCTTCTTTCTCTGGAACGAAGGGAATCGTCCGCTCCTGAGCGCGCGGACAGTCATCGAGCCGGAGGCCGGACTCGTCGCCGCCGAGCTGGCTTCACGCGCGACCGCCACCAGCAGCGCCTATGGACTGGTCGACGCATGGGCGGCCGATGTCCAGCCGCAGGCGCAAGCGCGACTGGCGATCTCGGAAGTCGCCACGCTGCCGGTGCGGATGGGAGACATCCGCCAGCGCCTGGAGCAGGCCGGCGCCGGAGCGGAACCTCGCGCGGTTCGGTACGTTCGACGCGAGCTTGAGGTAGTGTTCCGAGCCCGGCTCCTCGATGTCATCGGAGAGATCGACGCCGACGATCCACGTCCACTGACGCAGATACTCACCGATGTGGCCGAGGCGTCGCGCTCGCTCGCCGGCGAAATGCAGTCGCTGCTCGACCAGCTCGTCAGTGACGCGTCCTGGGGGCAAGACGCGAACCAGTCAGCCGCGTCCTGAGCAACAGACGATCGACTTGACTTGACGCTGTACATCCGCGTTCGCCCGTCGTACATTGCATGCATTCGTGTTCGGGATCTGTGACGCTGGCGTCGGTCGTGCGATAGCAGAATCCGCTGGAAACGCTCAGGCGCAGGAGCGCGACGTTTGCGCTCGCCATCAGCACGTGCATGTAAGAGAGGACAACGAGATGTCCGTTGCCGCAACGTCCGTGACCGTGCGCGACATCATGACCGATGAGGTCGCGACAGTTTCGCCGGATCTGCAGGTCGAGAACGCCGCCAGAATGCTCTTTTCGCAGTCCATTTCAGGAATGCCGGTCGTCGATGACGATGGCAAGCTGGTCGGTGTCGTGACCGAGTTCGACATCATCGCCAAAGAGGGTTCGACCGTCGCCGATATCATGACGACCGATGTCGTGACCGTCTCCGAAGACACCGACGCTGAAACAGTGGCGCAGATTCTGACCAGCCGCCGGGTGCGCCGTGTGCCGGTCGTCCGCGACGGTGGCGTGGTCGGGATCGTCTCGCGCTCCGACCTTGTCCGGCTGTTCGCGCTGACGCGCTGGTCATGCGAGACGTGCGGATACCACACTCGCGGCTTCGAGCGGCTGACACTCTGCCCGAAGTGCGGCAGCACGTCGATCATCCTCGAACGCGAACCGCCGGGCATGTAGTTCGTGTCCGCGCCACCTGTCAGACACCGTTCACTGCTGTTCGTGCCGGGCCATCGCGAGTCAATGCTCGCGAAGGCGCCTGGCTTTCCCGCCGACGCGATCGTCCTCGACCTGGAAGACAGCGTTCCGCCCGCGGAAAAAGCGGCTGCGCGTGAGCGAGTCTCAGGAACGCTGGCCGGATGGCCGTCGGTCGGTCCGGAGCCCTACGTCCGCATCCAGCCGCCGGCGGCCGGCGAGCTGGCTGGCGACATCCGCGTCGTGCTCGCGCATCCGAGCGCGGGTGTGATCGTCCCGAAGGTCGATCGGCCAATCGAGCTCAACGCCGTTCTTGAGCTGCTCGGTGGCGGCAGGGAATTGATCGTCAACATCGAGACGCCTCGATCGTTGCTGCTTGCTGAGCATTTCGCCGATCTGGCCGGAGTGACCGGGCTCTTTCTTGGCGGCGAAGACTTCACGAACGCTCTTGGCGCGCGCCGCACCGCTGAGGGAACCGAACTGGCCTGGCCGCGCTATCTCGTGCTGGTCGCCGCCCGCGCGGCCGGCATCGCCGCCTACGACACGATCTGCCCCGAGTTTCGCGATCTGGACATCCTCGCAGCCGACTGTCAGACGGCGGCCTCAGCCGGTTACGACGGCAAGTTCGCGATCCATCCGGCTCAGATTCCGGTGATTCACGACGCGTTCACTCCATCCGC
>JBBECJ010000123.1:0-6006 GCA_040881885.1 Thermomicrobiales bacterium
CGCTCCAACCGGCCCCGTTGCCGACCGACAGAATCGTCATGGTCGATGTCCGCAACCTCGATCCCGCCGAAGAGACCCTGGTCCGCGCCACCGATGTCGTGATCGCCGCCCCGGCGCCAGGCTTCCCCGGCGAGGACCTGCAAGCGGCGGTTGACGATCTGGCGGCGCGTTGCGACATGCTCTACCTGCACATCGACTCCGACATCCTTGACGAGCGCTTCGTCCCGAACCACGGCACGAAGGAGCCGAACGGTCCGGACATGCGGCAGGTGCTGGCGGCGATCGACACCGTCATGGCGACCGGCAAGGTTGTCGCCTACGCGCTCGTTTCGGTCTGGCCGAACGGCGACGGCGGCGACATCACGGTCGCGTCAGGCGTCGAGATGCTGCGCGGCGGACTGGAATCGTGGAAGCGGCACGGGTTCCCTATGATCGCGCAGGCACGTCCGGCATGATGGCCGCGGACCAACCGATCGTCACGACATCGGCGCTGACCAAGGCATATGGGCCGGTCATCGCGCTCGACAGCGTCGATGTCTCGATCCCGCGCTCGTCGATCGGGCTGCTGGGGGCCAACGGCGCCGGCAAGTCGACACTCATCAAGCTGCTGCTCGGCCTGATTTCGCCGACCTCCGGGACGGCGACGATGCTTGGCATGGATATCCGCGCAGACGTCCTGCGCATCCGCGAGCGGGTCGGCTACTTACCCGAGTCCGACTGCCTGCCGATGGATGTCACCGCCGCCGATTTCGTCGGTCACATGGCCGAGATGAGCGGCCTGCCTGGCCGGGACGCCCGCCAGCGCGCCAATGATGTTCTGTATCAGGTTGGCGTCGATGAGGAACGCTACCGATTGATCCGCGGCTTCTCGACCGGCATGAAGCAGCGCGTCAAGCTAGCGCAGGCGATCGTTCACGATCCGGAGCTCGTCTTCCTCGACGAGCCGACCAACGGGATGGACCCGCAGGGCCGCGACGACATGCTCAACCTGATCAACCGCATCCATCGCCAACTTGGCATCACCGTCATCGTCTCGTCGCACCTGTTGGAGGACATCGAGCGCGTCTGCGAGTACGTCGTGATGGTCGATCGCGGCAAGTTGGTCGCGAATGGCAGGATCGACGACCTGATGGAGGGCGGCGGCGATGTCGTCGTCCAGATCGACGGCGACGCGCAGGCGCTTGTGGACCGGCTGGCCGCGCGCAACCTGACGACACGGCTGAATGGGCTGGAAGTCATCGTCGCGGCGCCGGAAGGCGGAGCGACCGACGCTGTCTATGACGCGATCCGCGACGCCGTCGTCGAGATGGATGTCCCGCTGCGGCTGCTGCGTGGCCGCGAGCGCTCGCTCGAAGATGTCTACATCCAGACCGTCGGCGGGGTAATTGCCGCCGAGCAAGTGGTGGCCGCCATTGTCGAGTAACCAACCGCCAGGCGCGGCGCCTACCCAACCGTACGGCGAGATCTACGATCTCGGCTACAAGCATTACGACGGCAAGCGGCTCGGGCGGACACACGCGATCCAGGCGCTGATCGTCTACTCAATCAAGCGCGGGCTGGGCATTAAGAAGAAGTGGACAGCCAAGCTGATCCCGTTCCTGCTCTACACGGTCGCGTTCATCCCGGCCTTCATCGTGTCCGGCATCCAGGCGTTCATTCCGGCCGACGACTTCACCTACACTTACAACGACCTGAATGACTTCATCGGACTGACGCTATTTATCTTCGCCGCCGCGCTCGGCCCGGAGATGCTCTCCGACGATCGCCGTGAAAACGTCCTCGGCCTGTACTTCTCGCGGGCGCTGACACGGCTGGATTACCTGCTCGCCAAAATCGCCGCGATGGGCGTCCTGCTGGGGACAATCGCGTTCGGACCCCCGTTAATCCTGTTCATCGCCAACGTCCTGCTGGCCGACAACCCGATCACCTACTTTTTCGACCATTTCGGAGATCTCGGCCGGATCGCCGCCTACGGCATCCTCGTCTCGGCCTATCTGGGAGCCATTGCGCTCGTGATCGCCGCCTACACCAACCGCAAGGGCGTCGCCGGCGCCATCTTCATCGGCGGCTTGCTGATCGTCGCCGCCATCGCCAACGCCCTCTTCCAGGCGCTCGACACCGGTATCCGCGACTACATCATTCTGTTCGACCCTGTCGATCTGATCGACGCCATCAGCGCCTGGGTCTGGGACGAGCCGACCAACATGGATATTGCTGTGCTCCAGGGAGGCTGGTACAGCCTGGCTGTCCTGGGAACAATCGCGATTTGCAGCCTGGTGATGTACCGACGCTACCTGGCCGATGAGTAATCCAGTGGGACAGGGGTTACGCCTGTGAGTGTTCAGGCTATGCCGACGATGCAGCAGGGTGTTGACGTTCAGCCACCGGCTGCGGTCTCGCCACCAATCTCGGAGGCGTCGACGGTCGTCGTTCGGGGACTCTCAAAATGGTACGGCGATGTCGTGGCCGTCTCGGATGTCACGTTTGGCGTCGAACCGGGTGTGACGGCCCTGCTCGGACCGAACGGCGCCGGGAAGTCAACCACACTGGAGATGCTGACCGGCCTGCTGGCGCCGTCCGCCGGAACGATCCGCATCCTCGGCAAGCCGGCGCGTGGCGATGTCTCGCTTTATAAGGAGATCGGGCTCGTCCCGGAGCAGGAAACACTCTATCCGTTCCTGACGGCTCGCGAATTCATCCGGCTCAACGCGGTCCTCCAGAAGCTGCCCGACCCCGACGCGGCCGCCGAACGGGCGCTCGGCATCGTCGAGATGCTGCCCGACGCCGACCGCGAACTGCGCGGCTTCTCCAAGGGCATGCGCCAGCGCACGAAAGTCGCGGCGGCGCTGGTCCACGATCCACAGGTGCTGCTGATGGACGAGCCGCTCAACGGCACCGATCCGCTCCAGCGCGCGCGCCTGATCGAGTTGATCACGCGGCTGGGCCAGCAGGGCAAGACGGTCGTCGTCTCATCGCACATCCTGCATGAGGTCGAGCGTTTCGCCGACCGGATCCTCGTCATCAACCGCGGCAAGCTGGCGGCGGCCGGCGACTTCCACGCGATTCGCGACAAGATCGACGAGCACGCCCGCGCCATCCGCGTCCGGTGCAGCGACCCACGCCGTCTGGCGAGCGAACTGATTCGAGACGCGACGCTCGTCTCGCTGCGCTTCGAGCCGTCGTTGGATGGCAGCCTGCCGTCGCTGGTGGTCGAGACAGCCGACGTGCGCTCGTTCCGCCGGGCCGTTCCGGCGACGGCGCGCTCGCTCGATGTCCACCTGTACGAGATCGCGGCGCTGGATGACTCGCTGGCGAGCGTCTTCGCCTATGTTGTGGGGCGCTGATCGATGGCAAGTGCGCGTTCAATGCTCGGACCGATCCCGATTCTCGACCTGACGTTGCGCCAGTTCATCGGCGGCAAAGCGATCCGGATTGTCTTCCTCTTCTCGCTCGTGCCGGCCATCTTCGCGCTCATCTTCGTGCTTGATTCGGGTGACACGACCGGACGCGAGTTCTTCGCCAGCATGTTTCAGGAGTTCATCGCGCCGACGCTGCTGCCGATCGCAACGCTGATCCTGGCGACGAACGCGCTGGGCAATGAGATCGAAGACCGCACGATGGTCTACCTCGTCCTCAAGCCAATCAGCCGCTCCCGGATCGTCCTCGAAAAGTTCGCCGCCGTCGCGGTCACGGCGACGTTGCTGCTCTGGGAGGGGACGCTGCTCGCCTACCTGCTGGCGATGCGCGGCGACGCCGGCGACAACGTCGACCAACTGTTGGCGATCTGCTTCGCCCAATTCGTCGGTGTGCTCGGTTACGGCGCGTTGTTCATGGCGATCAGCCTAATCGTTCCGCGGGCGCTGCTGGCCGGGTTGATCTACACGCTGATCTGGGAGAGCCTGTTGGGCCGCTTCATCGCCGGCGTCCGGCTGATCAGCGTCCGCCACTACGTCCAGTCGATCTACGTCCGGATGGTCGACAATCCAGCCGTCGACCTCGACGAAGCGATGCGGTTCATTCCGGCCCTGATCGTCATCGCGCTGCTCGTGGCCGCCGCCCTCGCACTGGCGACCTGGCGTCTGCGGACAATGAATCTGGAATAGACAGAGACAACACGACCTCACTGGTCACCACTCGGAATGCCGACTATCGCGCAGTGGTTCAATATCTAGAGCCAGTCGCTGGCCACGATCGAGTCGTTCAAATTGAGAACAGGGAAACGGATGTCAGCACACCTTAGCGATGCCGTGCGCGCGTTTCTGGAGGAGGGACCGCGCTTCTGCGTCCTCGCGACGATCAACGCCGACGGCACTCCGCAGCAATCGGTCATGTGGTACGCGCTGCGCGGCGGCACGATCCTGATGAACACGGAAATCAGCCGCCTGAAGGCGAAGAACCTCCAGCGTGACTCCCGCGCGTCGGTCTGCGTCGAGGAGGGCTACCAGTACGTCACAATCAGCGGCGCCGTGACGCTCGACGACACGCGCGAGACGGCCCAGGCGGACATTTACGCGCTCGCCCGCCGCTATAACCCCGACTTCAAGGAAGGCGACTACGCCACCTTCAAGGATCAACACCGCGTCACGATTCTGCTCTCGGTAGACAAAGTTATCTCGAATCATTTGTAGCGATTAGCCAGTCAGCCGGTCAGTTTGTCAGCCGTCAGCAAGAGGTCAGGAATCGCTTCCTCCTGTTAGCATGGGCGCGGTCGACCGGCGACGAGGCGTTGACCCGCCGCAAACTGGCTGACCGGCTGACAACCTAACAAGCTGACTGGCCACAAGGAGCCGCACAGATGCCAAGTGAGATACGTGTCGTTGGTCTGGATGGTATTCCCGAGGTGAAACCGGGAGACGATCTCGCCGAACTGATCGCCGGCGCGCTGGCGACGAGCGGGATGACGCTGGAAGAGGGTGATGTTCTCGTCGTGACGCACAAGGTGGTCGCCAAGGCCGAGGGACGGCTTGTCGATCTGGCGACGATCGAGCCTTCGGCGTTCGCGTCGGACTACGCCGAGCGCTTCGGCAAGGACGCGCGCCAGGTCGAGGTCGTCCTGCGTGAGAGCAACCGGATCGCCCGGATGGGCCACGGCGTCATGATCTGCGAAACGCGCCATGGCTTTATCTGCGCCAACGCCGGTGTCGACGCCTCGAACATCGACGGTGAGCACGTCGTCTGCCTGTTGCCGGTTGATCCAGACGCGTCCGCCCGGCGTGTCCGCGACGGACTGGTGGAGCGATTCGGCGTCGCGCCGGCCATCATCGTCAGTGACTCATTCGGAAGACCTTGGCGTAAGGGACAGGTCAACATCGCGATCGGGGTCGCCGGTATGAGCCCGTTTGCTGACTACCGTGGCAAGACCGACCCGTACGGCTACGAGATGAGGGTCACGATCATGGCCGTCGCCGACGAGCTGGCCGCGACCGCCGAACTCCTGGGCGGCAAAACCGACTCGCGCCCGGTCGCGCTCATCCGGGGCTACGCCTACACGCCCGGCGACGGCTCGGCCGCCGAACTCGTCATGGACCCGGAGCGAGACCTGTTCCGGTAATGCATTTTGCCAACGTCGAGGGCAGTGACTGGAGTATTCGACCGGACTCACGCACGAGCCACGGAACGTCCATCGCGTTGAAGGGCGAACGATGAGAATCCACCAAGCTACGGTCACCCGGATGGGCCAGATCACGATCCCCAAGGAGGTTCGCGAGGCGCTCGGCCTACGCGAGGGTGATCGCGTGAACGTTATCCAGCGCGAAGGGTGGGTGGAAATTGAACGCGCTGGAGGCGTCGTCGCACGGACGGCAGGCATCGTCCGTGGTCAAGCTGCAATGATGACGGCGGAAGTGCTCCGCGAGTCCGCCGAGCAGGCCATCGCCGAAGAAGTCGTCGAGCGCACGGTCTCGTGAGCGTTACATAGCGCCCAGATTTGAACGTTCTCGTCATGTATCTAAATACGGAATCCGCGAGGATGATGGGGTTTCCCGAGTCTTCGTAGGGGCCGCATCC
>JBBECJ010000124.1:0-1093 GCA_040881885.1 Thermomicrobiales bacterium
TTCGGACCGAGGAAATGGCGGCGGGCGAGATCGCCGCCCACTTCGCCGTGACACGGCCGGCCATCTCTCAGCACCTGCGCGTGCTGAAGGACGCCGGGTTGATCGTGGAACGCCGCCAGGGGACGCGCAGGTTTTACCGGACCAATCCGGAGGGACTCGACGAGTTGCGCTCGGCGCTGGAATGGTTGTGGGACGACCGGCTGGCGCGGCTGAAGGCGCTGGCCGAAGCGGATGAGCGAGAGGGCGACGGTGGATCGAAGGACAGTGAAGACTGATTCGGCGAAGGCAGGCAAGCCAACCGCCGGCGGTCAGGCGCCGAAGCAGAAGATGGTTATGCCCGGGTTCCGAGAGGACGTTCAGACGATGCTGGACGACATGCTGGCCAACCGGCCCGACGTCAGGCGCGGGGCGATGTTCGGCATGCCGGGCTACTTCACCGGCAGGAAGATGTTTGTCTGTTGCTTCGACGAGGGGATCGGATTGAAGCTTCCGATCGGGCGAGTCGCTGAACTTCAGGCAAACGACGTTGAAATCCACCCACATGCGCCGGGTGGGCGGCTCATGAAGGAGTGGGTCTACATCGTTCGGGCAGATCTGGACGATTTCCGGGGTGATCAGGAGCTGTTGGACGAGTCGATCGCGTTCGTGTCGGGCGCGGAATAGCGGCGATCAATCCCTTTAGAAAGGGGCAAAACAAGCATGGCAACGGATATCGAGCGCGAGATTCAGATCATGGCCAGGCCGGAGACGGTCTTCGCGTATCTGACCGATCCCGCGAAGCTGGTCGCCTGGATGGGCAAGCAGGCGACGCTTGACGCCCGGCCGGGAGGCGCGTTCCGGCTGCGCTATGACGAGGGTCATGTGGCAAGCGGGGAATACGTTGAGGTCGTGCCGAACGAACGGGTTGTTCTGACGTGGGGCTGGGAGGCGGAAGGAGCCGCGACACCTCCGGGAGCGAGCAGTGTCGAGATCACGTTGACGCCGGACGGCGATGGGACACGCCTGCGGCTGGTTCATCGAGGCTTGTCAGATGACGAGGCGCGCTCGCACAGCGAGGGGTGGGACCTGTTCCTGCCGAAGCTGGTTGAGGTGG
>JBBECJ010000125.1:0-5976 GCA_040881885.1 Thermomicrobiales bacterium
CTCATGCCGACCAGATCCTGCGGCAATGGCCCAAACTCCCGATCGCGGACGGAGAACATACCGTCCACCCTCACGAGCCGCGGCTGCCGGCCGAGCAGCATGAAGTCGTCCGGCCCGACGCCGGATAGCGCCGCTCGCGCTTCGGACAGCAAGTCGCGGTCGCCGTCCTTCAGCGATTCCGGATCCTTGACATCGATCCTCCAGCCGGTCAGTTTGTACGCCAGCCGCGCATTCTGGCCGTCCTTGCCGATCGCAAGCGACATCTGATCGCTGGGAACAATCACCCGCGCGACCTTCTCCTCGTCGTTCAGTCCAACACTGATCGGCTTGGCGGGCGACAGCGCGTTCGAGATAAACGTCGTCGTCTCGGACGACCACTCGATCACGTCGATCTTCTCGCCCATCAGCTCGTTGACGATATTCTGGATGCGGACGCCGCGAATACCGACGCAGGAGCCGACCGGATCGACCTTCTCCTGACGGGCTGCGACGGCGACCTTGCTGCGCAGCCCCGGCTCGCGCGCGATCGCCATGATCTCGACCGCGCCCGAGAAGATCTCCGGCACTTCGAGCTCAAACAGCCGTTTGACGAGGTTGACGTTCGTCCGGCTGACGATCAACTGCGGACCCCGCGGGTCCTTGTTGACATCCAGCAGGTAGACCTTTAGTCGCTGTCCGGGCCGGTAGCGCTCGTTCGGAACCTGCTCGCGAACCGGCATGACAGCTTCGGCCTTGCCCAGCTCGACGATCACCGCCCGCGAGTCAGCCCGCTGAATGACGCCATTCAGCACCTCGCCCACCCGGTCGGCGAACTCGTCATAGACACTGTCGCGCTCGAAGTCGCGAATCCGCTGGAGAACGACCTGCTTGGCCGTCTGGGCGGCAATCCGACCGAAATCCTTCGGCGTCCGGTCGTGCCGGTACTGTTTGCCGATATAGGCTTCCGGATCGAACATCCGCGCTTCTTCGAGCGACATCTGCCACGTCGGATCGACGACCTCCTCGGCGACGATCCGGTTGACGAAGATGCGGACGCCGCCGCTGGCCGGATCGATCTCGACATCAATGTTGTCTTCGGTTTCGGACGCGCCGACCGACTTGCGGTAGACCGTCTTCAGCGCGTGCTCCACCGACGACATGACGGCATCACGCGGAATCCCACGCTCGGCGGCAATCTGGGTGATTGCCATGTAGAAATCACTCTTCATCGTTGTTCTCTAACCTCCTTGGAACTCAGGACGTGGATGTGTCCACTGAACGAGATGGCGCATCGGGGACGCTGGCCAACCGGCCGCGGGACTCGTGACGCCTGTCAGCATGGAGTCGGCGCCCGGACAACAAACGAAGTGGGCAACGCCCACTTCGGAATCTCGGGCATGATCAGTTCCACGATGAAAGTATACCAGAATCAGGCGCTGGGACGCGCGGTTTCCATCCCTCCGCGCCGCGGGAATCTGGAACCGGACATCGTGAGATCGTTACCATCGAACGGACGGCTTGTCCTACTAATGGCATGGCTGCGCGAGTTCCTGGCTGACGGCTTCCGAATCGCTGCATGTCCAGTCAGCGGCTACGCGTCGGGCCGTTTGGACGCTCAAGCGCGCGTGCTATACTGGCCGCGCCAGAGACGCCAAGGGGAGAGGCAGACAACACGAGCATGAAGCTCAGAACGTGGCTCCGGCCGGGAATGCTGGTCAAGCGGTGGATCCTCCTCCTCCTGGGCGGCCTCATCTCCACCAGCCTCGCGATGGCGATGGGTCTGGCCTACGTATACCGCAACTATGAGTTCCCCAGCGCGACAGCAGGCATCGTCCAATCCCTGACACTGCAATTCATCCCGCATCCGTGGCGCGAGATCCTGGTGCTCATCGTCGGTCTCGGCGTCACCGTCTTCGGGTTTCTGCAACTCTCGCGCTCACTGCTCAGTCCGTTTCTTGACCAACGCAGCGGCGGACAGGGACTGGCCGACATCATCGCCACTCACCGCTTCGGTTCAGTTGAGCCGGAACTGCGGATCGTTACGATCGGTGGCGGGACTGGCCTCTCGACGCTGTTGCGCGGCCTCAAGCAGCACAACGTCGCGATTACCGCCATCGTCACCGTTGGGGATGACGGCGGTTCGACTGGCCGCCTGCGCACCGAGTTCAACGTCCCGGCTCCAGGCGATATCCGCAACTGTCTGGTCGCGCTGGCTGACTCCGAGACGCTGCTCAGCGATTTGTTCCAGTACCGATTCGAGGCGGAGGAGTCGGGCCTGCATGGTCATTCCTTTGGCAATTTGTTCATCACGGCGATGACGAAAGTCGCCGGTAGCTTCGAGCAGGCTGTTATCGAGTCGTCCAAGGTGCTCAACATTCGCGGCGCCGTTTTGCCGTCATCGCTGGAAGATATCAGCGTCAACGCCGAAATGGACGATGGCAGCGTCGTAAGCGGCGAGTCGAACATCCCGCGCGCCCGCAAGCGCGTCCTCCGCTGCTTCATCGAGCCGAGTCATGCAGAAGCCTACGATCCCGCGATTGTCGCAATCCTTTCGGCCGATCTGGTCGTCCTCGGCCCTGGTAGCTTGTATACATCGGTCATCCCGAATCTGCTCGTCGAGGGCATCGCCCATGCGTTGCGCTTCGCGCCTGGCGAACGCGTCTACGTCTGCAACGTCGCCACCCAGCCTGGCGAGACGGATGGTTACGCGGTCATTGACCATCTACGCGCGCTCGCTAATCATGCCGGAGGGTTGCCGGTTGACCGTGTGCTGACGAACTCGAACTTCGAGCCCGCCGAACGCGGGATCAAGCCCGAGTGGCATGTCAGCGCCGTCGAGTCGGATGGACTGCACGAGTTCGAAGGCGAGATCATCCTCGACCAACGCGACATCGTTAACCCCGAGTTCCCGCTGCGGCACGACCCACATCGGCTCTCGGAGGCGCTCATTGCGATCGGTCGCGAGCATCGCCTGACCCTCGTCGGTTCAGCGGCCAGCCCGCAGACCAGACGAGCCGTCGACGATCGACGCCGCGCCCAGACGGCCTGCGGCACGCGATTTCCGGTGGAATCCGGCAGCGGCTCCGGCTAGGATCGGGCCGGCGGGTGGTTCGCGGCAGGTAGCTGCGCCGAGCGTCCAGGTTGGCTGAGGGTAGAGTCAGGCAAGAGGAGGGAACCAGTGGCAGCACGGATAGCGATCAATGGCTTCGGGCGGATCGGCCGCCAGGTCTACAAGGCGATGCATCATCTGTACGGAGATGAGTTGCAGATCGTCGCCGCCAACGACCTGGGCGACCTGAACACGATGGCGCATCTGCTCAAGTACGACTCCACCTACGGTATCTTTGAAGGTGACATTGAGGTCGGCGACAACTCCATCATTGTCGACGGCAGCGAGCTCAAGCTGTTCGCTGAGCGTGACCCGAGCAACCTGCCCTGGGGAGAGCTCGGCGTCGATATCGTCATCGAGTCAACCGGCTTCTTCACCGACGCCTCCAGGGCGAAAGCGCATCGGGAGGCGGGCGCCAAGAAGGTCATCATCTCGGCGCCGGCCAACAACGAGGACATCACGATCGTCCTCGGTGTCAACGACGACCAGTATGATCCCGAGAAGCACCACATCGTGTCGAACGCGTCCTGCACGACCAACTGCCTCGCGCCGGTAGCGAAGGTGTTGCATCAGCACTTTGGCATCAGCAACGCGCTAATGACGACCGTTCACTCCTACACCAACGATCAGATCATCCTCGACAGCGCCCATAAGGATCTGCGCCGCGCCCGCAGCGCGGGCCTGAATATCATCCCGACCACGACCGGAGCGGCGCGCGCCGTCGCGCTGGTGTTGCCTGAGCTGAAGGGCCGATTCGACGGGTTCGCGCTGCGTGTCCCGACACCGACCGTCTCGATCATCGATCTCGTCTGCAACTTCGAGAACGATGTGACCGTCGATTCGATCAACGAGGCGTTCCAGAGCGAGTCGGAGGGAGCGCTCGAGGACTATCTCGCCTACACCGAGGAGCCGCTCGTCTCGACCGACTTCCGCGGCACCGAGTACTCCGCCGTCGTGGATGGCCTCTCGACGATGGTCAGCGGACCACGGATGGGCAAGGTTATCGCCTGGTACGACAACGAGTGGGGCTACTCCTGCCGTGTCGCCGACCTGGCGGCCATGATGGCATCCCAGGGGCTCTAGTCAACTCCATACCGGTCTGACGACAGGTGGCAACCATGCCGCCTGTCGTCACATCATCCGGACGGGGAGGAAAGCATGGCGATTCGCACGCTCGACCAGCTTGATGTCTCGGGAAAGCGAGTCCTGACCCGCGTTGACTTCAACGTTCCGCTCGAAGACGGCCGGATCACCGACGATACCCGTATCACGTTAGCGATCCCCACGATCCGGACGCTGCTCGACTCCGGAGCGGCTATCCTGCTCGTCTCTCACCTGGGCCGGCCAAAGGGAAAACCGAACCCGAAGTACTCGCTCGCGCCGGTTGCCAGCCACCTCAGCGACCTGATCGGACAACCTGTCGCGCTCGCTGATGACGTCATTGGACCGTCGGCTGAATCCATCGCGAGCGCGTTGCTGCCCGGCCAGGTCGCGATGCTGGAAAACGTCCGTTTCGAGCCGGGCGAGGAGTCGAACGATCCGGAATTCGCTCGACGGCTCGCACGTCTCGCTGACGCGTATGTCAACGACGCATTTGGCGCCGCTCATCGCGCCCACGCCAGCACAGAGGCGGTCGCCCACCTGCTGCCGAACGCGGCCGGACTGCTGATGGCGCGTGAACTCGCCGCGCTAGGCAAAGTCCTGTCAAGCCCCGAACGGCCGTTCATGGTCCTGCTCGGCGGGGCGAAGATCTCCGACAAGATCGGCGTGATCACACGATTCATGGAGAGCGCTGACGCGATCCTCGTCGGAGGCGGCATCGCCAATACGATGCTCGCGGCCTCCGGCCACGAACTCGGCAAGTCGCTTGTCGAACGCGACGCGGTCGACACCGCGCGATCGCTCCTCAACCAGGCGCGCGACGAAGGAAAGACGCTCGTCATTCCATCCGACGTCGTCGTTGCCGCGTCCGTCGAACAGGCGAGCGAGAGCCGGACCGTCCCGGTGGACGCGATCGGATCCGGAGAGGCTGCCTTCGACATCGGCCCTGCGACGGTCACGGAGTTCGCGGGATTGATCGCCAACGCGAAGACCGTTGTCTGGAATGGCCCGATGGGGTTGTTCGAGGTTGAGCCGTTCGATCGAGGAACCCGCGCCATTGCCGAAGCCGTCGCGGCGTCAGGCGCGTATTCGGTCGTCGGCGGTGGTGATTCCGTCGCGGCGCTCCAGCAGATGGGCTTGGCCGACCAGATCAGCCATATCTCCACCGGCGGTGGCGCGTCACTGGAGTTCCTCGAAGGCAGGACGCTACCCGGCGTGGCCGCGCTGGAAGGAGACGCGACATGAGCCGTGGAATCCTGGTGGCTGGCAACTGGAAGATGAACCTCCTCCGGCGCGAAGCCGTCGCGCTGGCCGGAGCACTGGCGGCGGGCGCGAGTCCGGCGCCAACCGTCGAGGTCGCCGTTTTCCCCCCGTTTCCTTGGATCGTCCCGGTTCGCGACATCGTCGCAAATTCCAGTATCGCAGTCGGCGCCCAGCACTGCCACACCGGCACGGCTGGCGCGTTCACCGGCGAAGTGTCGGCGGCGATGCTGGCGGACGTTTGCGACTACATCCTGGCCGGACACAGTGAGCGGCGCCAGATTTTCGGCGAGTCCGATGAACTGGTCGGAGAGAAAGTCACCGCGATCCTTGCAACGAGCGCGCGACCCGTCCTCTGCGTTGGCGAAACGCTTGATCAGCGGAAGACGGGTCAAGCGCAAGTCGTCGTTGCGCGACAGCTTGCAACCAGCCTGGCCCAGGTTCCCGCCGATGCAGTTGCGCGGTTGACCATTGCCTACGAGCCGGTCTGGGCGATCGGGACTGGCGTCGCCGCCACCGCCGACGAT
>JBBECJ010000126.1:0-5969 GCA_040881885.1 Thermomicrobiales bacterium
AGACAACAGTCATCGAGAGCACTCAGGCCCAGCGGTACTCACGGAACGCTCCCAGCAGCACCAGGAACTCGCCGATGAAGCCCGACAGGCCGGGCAGGCCGATCGAGGCGAGCATGAAGGCGCCGAAGATCGCCGAGTAGACCGGCATCCGCGAGGCCAGGCCGCCGAAGGCGCTGATCAAACGCGTGTGGGCACGGTTGTAGACGACGCCGACACACAGGAAGAGCGCGCCGGTCGTCAGACCGTGCGCCAACATGACGATCATCGCGCCGTAGAGGCCTTGCATGTTGAGCGCGAAGATGCCAAGCGTCACGAAGCCCATGTGGCTGACCGATGAGTAGGCGATCAGCTTCTTCATGTCGGGCTGCGGCAACGCCACCAGCGCGCCGTAGATGATGGCGACGACTGAGATGCCGATGATCCACGGCGCCCAGTCGCGGGTGGCGTCCTCGAAGAGCGACAGGTTGAAGCGGATCATGCCGTAGCCGCCCATCTTGAGCAGCACGCCGGCCAGCAGGACCGATCCGGCCGTCGGCGCCTCGACGTGCGCGTCGGGCAACCATGTGTGGAACGGCCACATTGGGATCTTGATCGCGAAAGCGATGAAGAACGCTCCGAACACCCAGAGCTGGAAGGTGTGACCGTAGTTGCCCTGCTGGAGGTCGAGAATGTTGAGCGTCCGGATGCCGGTCTCTTCAAAGTACGCCTGGTAGGTCGCGACGATGCCGACCAGCATCAGCAGCGAGCCGGCCAGCGTGTAGAGGAAGAACTTGATGGCAGCGTAGACACGGTTAGCGCTGCCCCAGACGCCGATCATCAGCGCCATCGGAATCAGCGTCAACTCGAAGAAGATGTAGAACAGGAACAGGTCGAGCGCCATGAAGACGCCGATCATGCCGACCTCGAGCAGCAGCAGCGCGATGAAGTACTCGCGCACGCGGTGCTCGATCGGGCCGAACGACGCCAGAATCGAGACGACGCTCAACAGCGTCGTCAGCACGATCAGGAAGACCGAAACGCCGTCGACGCCCATGTCGTAGTTAACGCCGACATCCGGCAGCCATGTCATGTGCTCGTTCCACTGCATGCCGGACTTGTCGGGGTCGAACCCCACCAGCATGACAATCGACGCGATGAAGGCAGCGATCGACGCCCAGAGCGCGACCTGGCGCGTCTGCCCCGCCGTCGCACCCGGCCAGAAGAAGATGATCAGCGCGCCCAGCAGCGGCAGGTACGCGATGACGCTCAGAATCGGAATGTCATCCACGGCGTGATCCCTTCGGGTCGGGATTCGGGAGCCGGGATTCGGGGATGGGGAAGACCCACCGCCCTCGAACGCATCCCGACCCAATTACAGTTGCGCGAATGTGCTTTCGCATCGTCATGTCCGCTGCCCTACTCCCGAGTCCCGATTCCCGCATCCCGGCCTCACGCAAACAGATCGCTCTGGAAGACGAAGAACGCGCCGACAATGATGACCGCGCCGAGCGCGATCGCCAGCGCGTAGTTAGCGACAAATCCGGTCTGGACGCGCCGCAGCCGCGACGAGGTGAAGCCGACGCCGCCGGCAACGCCGTTGACCGTCGCGTCGATGATCCGCACGTCAATGATTTGCCAGAGGAAGCGCGAGAACAGGTAGCTTGGGTGGACGATGAACGTCTCGTAGAGCTCATCGAACATCCACTTGCGATAGACGAAGCGGTACGCGCCGCCGAAGCGCGCCGCCCAGAGTTCCGGGCTCAGGGCCGGCAACCTGCGCGCGTAGGCCGCCCAGGCAAGCAGCCAGCCGCCGCCGGCGACCAGGGTCGAGATGATGCCGAATGTGACGATCTGGGTGTTCGAGACGTGATGCTCCTCCGCCGCCTCGACTTCCTGAGCGGCCGCAAACGACACATCTGGCCCAATCGCAATCAACGCGTGTTCCTCGGTGGCTTCGCTGTGGAAGTTCGGCTCAAGGAAGTCGTGGATCCAGCCCTCCTCGGGCGGCCAGCCCATCCCAAGTCCAATCACCGCCGCCGGAATCGCCAGCAGGACCAGCGGGATCGTCATCACGCGTGGCGACTCGTGCGGGTGGAGCACGGAAGTGTCGAAGCGTTCCTCGCCGTGGAAGGTCAGGTAAATGACGCGCGCCATGTAGAGCGCCGTAAAGAAGGCGGCGATGAAGCCGACGACGGCGGCCCACTCGTAGTTCCCGACCCAGGCGCCGAGGATGATCTCGTCCTTGCTCCAGAAGCCGGCCAGCGGGAAGATGCCGGCGTTGGCGACGGCCGCGATCAGGAAGGTCCAGTAGGTGACCGGCATGTACTTCTTGAGGCCACCCATCCGGCGCATATCCTGCTCCTCGTGCATCCCATGGATGACCGAGCCGGAGCCGAGGAAGAGCAGACCCTTGAAGAAGGCGTGCGTCACGAGGTGGAAGATGGCCGGTATCCAGGCGCCGACACCCAGCGCGAAGACCATGTAGCCGAGCTGCGACACCGTCGAGTAGGCGACGACGCGCTTGATGTCGAACTGGGTGATGCCGATCGTTGCGGCGACGATCGCCGTCGCGGCGCCGACGATCGCGACGACCAGCCGCGCGTCCTCGGAGGCGTCGAAGATCGGGAAGGCGCGGGCGACCATGTAGACGCCGGCTGTCACCATCGTCGCGGCGTGGATCAGGGCCGAGACGGGCGTCGGGCCTTCCATCGCGTCCGGCAGCCAGGTAAAGAGCGGCAGTTGCGCCGACTTGCCGATGGCGCCGGTGAAGAGCAGGACGGCGATCGCGAAGACGGTCCCGTTGCTGAGGTCAGGGACAGCGGCGAAGACCTCGCTGAAGACGATCGAGCCGGTCTTGACGAAGATCAGCATGATGCCGATCCCGAAGCCGAAGTCGCCGATCCGGTTGACGATAAACGCCTTCTTGGCGGCGTCGTTAGCCGACTTGCGCTTGAAGTAGTAGCCGATCAGCAGGTAGGAGCAAAGCCCGACCGCTTCCCAGAAGACAAACAGGACCAGGAAGTTGTCGGCCAGCACCAGCATCAGCATCGAGAAGACGAACAGTGGCATGTAGGAGAAGAAGCGATAGAAGCCGGGATCGCCGTGCATATAGCCGATGGCGTAGATATGGACCAGCGTCGAGACGGTCGTCACAACCATCAGCATCGTGGCCGACAGATGGTCGACGTAAAGGTTCATTGGAACCTGGAAGTCGCCGGCGGGAATCCAGGTGTAGAGATGCTGGACAAGCGGCTCGTCCGAGTCCAGCTGGTCGATGAACACCAGCAGGCTGAGCACCCACGACCCGAAAACCGCGGCCGAAGCGATCGGCCCGGCCAGGTCGCGGATGTACCAGCGCCCGAACAGGAAATTGACCAACGCGGCCACCAGCGGCAGCAGCGGGATCAATACCAGCAAGTCCTCCATGGTGCTCCCTCTGGCGAGTGCTGGGTGCTGAGTGCTGAGTGCTGAGTCCTGCGGCAGGACAGCGAAGCCGCGCTCTCGTTACTCATCTCTCAGGACTCAGGACTCAGCACTTCTCTCAATCCCGCAGCGTCGTCACGTCAGCGACATCAACCGAGTCGATCCGGCGCGAGAGCGCCATGATGATGCCGAGGCCGAGGATCGATTCGGCGGCGGCGACAGCGATCACGAACAGGGCGAAGGTCTGGCCGACCATCGAATCCTGCTCCCAGGCGAAGCCAATGAAGGCGACGTTGACGGCATTGATCATCAGCTCGACGCTCATGAAAATGACGATGACATTGCGCCGGATCAGAACACCCATCATGCCGATGATGAACAGCGCCGCGCTCAACAACAGAAAGTGCTCGGCGGTCAACTCGTTCACGACCGCTTCCCTTTCACTTCTCTGCCGACGCCGAACCCGTCGTCCGCGTAGGTCGTCTCGTCGGCGCTCGACTCGGCGAACTCCAGTTCCCAGGCAGGGTGGTCACTGTACGACTCGGCGTCATTGACGACGATGATCCCGCCGCGCATTTCGCCGCGTCGCTCTGTCCGGACGATGCTTGCTCCGGCGCCGAGCGGCAGCGGCTCATAGAACTCGCCCTCGGCGCCGCGCGGGTGGCCGAGCGAGATCGTGCCGGTGTGGCGCGGACGCGGGCGGGAGACGGGCTCATCGGGTCGGGCCAGGACGAGCGCGCCGATCGTGCCGACCAGCAGGATAACGGCGATCGCCTGAATCGGCAGGATGTAGCCCGAATACATGAACTGACCCAGCACCTGGACGTTGCCGCCCTGTTGCTCCACAAACTCTTCATTCCACGGGCCAGGCTGGCCGACAACCGTTCGCGTCAGGACCGCCACGGCCACCTCGCCGAGCAACATCAGGCCGATGACGAAGGCGGCTGCCCGTTGGAGTGGCCTGCCGCCGTGGAAATCCGGTAAGTCGTCGAGATCAACCAGCATGATGACGAACAGGACGAGGACGAGAATCGCGCCGGTGTAGACGATGATCTGGACGACGGCCAGGAACTCGGCCCGCAACATCACGAAGATGCCGGCCAGGTTGACGAAGGTGACGACCAGCGAGATCGCGCTATGGACCGGATTACGCGCCAGGACGACGCCAGCCCCGGCGACCACGGCCAGGACGGCCAGAATGTCGAAGACCAATACCTCAGCCGACATGCGCCTCCTGCTTCCGCGTGGCGCCGAGATACGCCGCCAGCACGACGAGCAGGATCGCCCCGCCGGTGATCAGGAACGCCTGCAACGAGATCTGGTCGTTGCCGCGCAGCCGGATCAGTCCGGTCAGCAGGATGTTGACCAGCGTCAGCGGCAGCAGCACCTTCCAGGCGATCCCCATCAGCTGATCGTAGCGGAAGCGCGGCAGCGTCGCCCGCAGCCAGATGTAGAAGAACAGGAAGATCGACGCCTTCAGCAGCAGCCACCAGAACCCGTCATGGATCGGCCCATCGATGCCGCCCAGGAAGAGCGAGGCCGCCAGCAGCGAGATGACGATCATACTGATGTACTCGGCCAGGAAATAGAACGAGAAGCGGAAGCCCGAGTACTCGGTGTGGAATCCGGAGATCAGCTCCGTCTCGGCCTCGGGCAGGTCGAACGGCGCGCGGTTCGTCTCGGCGACGGCGGCGATCAGGAAGATGATGAAGGCGATTGGCTGGGAGAAGATGTACCAGTTGGGGATCGAGAAGTCGATGCCGCCCAAGCTGAAGTCGAGCAAGCGGCGCTGATCGTTGACGATCGTGACGAGCGAGAGCGAGGAGGAGAGGATAAAGACGCCGACCAATGACAGACCCAGAATGATCTCATACGAGATCACCTGCGCCGCCGCTCGCAGCGCGCCCAGCAGCGAGTAGCGGTTGGCCGACGAGTAGCCGCCGAGGATGATGCCGTAGACTCCGACCGAGCCGACGGCCAGCATGTAGAGGACGGCGACGTTCATGTCGGTGACGACGAGATTGATCTCCTCGCCAAAGATCGTGACCGTGTCCCCGAACGGGACGACCAGCGCGGCCAGCGGCGCCGTCACGAACGAGATCAGCGGCGCGATGATGAAGACGCGCTTGTCGGCGAACTTCGGGACCAGGTCTTCCTTGCCGAGCAGCTTGATTCCGTCGGCGATCGGCTGGAGTAGGCCAAACGGCCCGGTCCGATTCGGGCCGATCCGGTCCTGCATCAGCGCGATCACCTTGCGCTCGGCCCAGGTCATGTAGGCCATGCCGACCAGCAGCAGGTTCAGGACCAGGAACCCGACGATGTAGGTTATCCACAGCGGTTGATCGGTCATCCCGACGCGATGCCCCCTCACACGACTTCGGCGGCTTTCGCCGCCACGCCCGTCGCTTCCCCAAGCGTTACGGACAGTCTCCTCCCACCCCGTGGGATTGAGCGACGACTGCCCCAACGCACCATCGTCGCATCAGTTGAGTGTACCCGATTCGGGATCGGTGAGAACGAGGAGAAAGTGCTGAGTGCTAAGGAGAAAGGAGTTAGCCCATCAGGAG
>JBBECJ010000127.1:0-1087 GCA_040881885.1 Thermomicrobiales bacterium
CTTTCGCTACGTCGTCGGGGGGTTGCCGATGATCCGGGGGCATTTCCCGGACGCGAAGCTGGTCGTCGTCGGCAGCGGCGACCCATCGCGCTACGAGCGGTTCTTGGAGCAGAACGGCGTGACTGACGTGGTGTTCGCCGGATATGTGCCGTATGACATGCTGGCGCGCTACTACGCGTCGGCGGATGTCTTCTGCGCGCCCTCAACCGGGCGCGAATCATTCGGGCTGGTTCTGTTGGAGGGGATGGCGAGCGGCACGCCGATCGTCGCGGCCTCCAACGCCGGCTACAGCGCGGTGATCGACAACGGGATCAACGGCGTCCTGACGTCGCCGAAGGACGAGAACGCGCTGGCGATGGGAATCGTTCGCGTGCTGGCCGACACGGAGTTCCGGCGGCGGATCGTGGCCAATGGGCTGGAGCACGTTCAGCAGTTCGCTTGGCCGGTTGTCGCCGAGCAGGTGCTGGAGGTCTACGAGCGGGCGATTGCCGCGCGACGGGCTGGTCCGGTCCAGCGCGTCTGGCCGGTTGGGATCGCGGGACGCCGTGGTTAGCACACGCTTTGCCAACCGGGTGCGCGGGCGGCTTGAGCCGCTCGGGACGATCGTCGCCAGGACCCATCTTTCGCCGAACATGCTGACGGTGATCGGGCTGCTGCTCAACGTCGGGGTGGCGGCCGTGATCGCATCGGGCAACCTCGTCCTCGGTGGCGCGCTGGTGCTGGTGGCCGGCGGCTTCGACCTGCTGGACGGCGCCGTCGCGCGGGCAACCGGCCAAACGAGCAGCTTCGGCGGGTTTCTCGACAGCACGCTGGATCGCTATTCGGAGGCGATCGTTTTCGCCGGGCTGCTGATCTATCTATCCGAGACAGAGGCCGGAACGGCCCCGATCCTGCTGACGTACGTGACGATCGTCGGATCGCTGATGATCTCCTACAGCCGCGCCAAGGCGGAGCAACTTGGCATCAAGGGCGATGTCGGCTTCGCCCAGCGGCTGGAGCGGGTGCTGCTGCTGGCGTTCTTCCTGGTCATTTCCGAGCCGGTCTGGGGGTTGTGGGTCCTCGCGATCGCGACGCAGTTGACGGCCCT
>JBBECJ010000128.1:0-5891 GCA_040881885.1 Thermomicrobiales bacterium
CCAGTGGATCACGCCGGGATCGAAGAGGCGTTCCTGGAGCCAGATCGTAGGCGTTTCGCCGAAGAACATCGCGCGCTCGACTGCCGCCACCTCGGCCGTCCGCAGTGGGACGCCCGACTCGTCCGCCAACGCGCGTAGGAACGAGAACACGAGCCAGACCAGTCCGTACGGCAGAAAGGCCGCCGTGTACGAGCGGAAACGCGAAGCCGGCACCGCCAGGATGGCGGCCGTGACAACCGTGCCCCAACCGAGGAACGACGAATTCAGCAGCGCGATCGTCGTCACGACGACGGCGGCGATGACGAACCGCAGCAGCAGCGATCGACGCATGCAGGCCCGGTCAACCAGCCTGCGCCGACGTGCCAGCGCCTGACTGAGAGGCATGTCAGAACTGGATACGTCTTTGCTGGGTTCCTCCGCGTCCAGAGGCCGCTCGGTGGGATCGGATGGCAGACTCACGACATTACGTCCATCACGCACGCTCGCCGGCCGGTTGCGCGATCCGATAGCGCTGGAGGGCCTTCGTCGTCACCGTGATATTCGGGACGCCGTCGGCCTCCTTTCGGGCGATGAACCCGCGGCGAGCCTGTTCGTTAATCCAGGCGTCGTCGTAGCCATGGCTGGTGGCGAGTTCCGCGAACGCGTTGGCCGCGATCGTGTCACCGTTCACAACAACGGCTCGATAAAACCGCTCGCGGTCTGATTCTTCTCGGGTTTCCGACGTCAACAGCAATCGCTCCACCGGCTGACCGCCTTGCAGGTGTTCGATGATCTCGTTCAGATCGGACACCTGCACGTGGCTGTAGATTGTCTGCTCAGGGTAGACGAGGATGTTCGGGCCGATGTCGCACAGATCGATCGAATCGCAGGTGTTGACCAACACGTCGGTGTCAATTCCGCGTCGCTTCAGCTCGAGCCTCAGACGCCCGGCAACGTTGTTCGCGCCTTTCTGCATACAATGCGAGGCAGTGCAGACGAGGACGTGTTTCCGATTCCAGTACATCGCGTCCGTTCCTGATCAGTTCGAACGGCTGAAGCCGCCGTCGGACGCTCCTAGCCGAAACGGTACAGGATTCCAAAACCGCCTCGCGGATACGTCCACTCTACGTTTTCGAACTCGTTGCAGACAATCCGGCAAGTGCCGCACTCGACGCAGCCTTCGTACGAAAACAGGACGGTCCCATCTGGCTGCGGGGCGTAGCACGCGGCCGGACAGCAGTTGACACACTGTTGCCGTTCACACTGAAGACAGACCAGATGGTCGATGACACGAATGTGTGCGCGAGTGGGGTCGACCGCGTACGAGTTGATGCTGAGCTTCTTCTCCAGCCCAACCCGATCCTGAATTCCGTCGATGACGGCGCTCACCAGTGGCACCAGACCCTCAATTTGCAACGCAAATCACACTCGTAGTCTATCATCGCGCGCCGCTCTTCCTGCTCGCGAAGCGCTGGCGTGCTGGCGGCGGCAGTGGATCAACTACCCTTCGCGGGTGGGTTCTGTGTGGTTGGGTGGTACGAGCGGCTGTGGGCATGCCAGTAGTCTGCGACTTCGGAGCCGGTCGCGAACCAGATATCGGGAAAGCCCTTGATGTAATCGATCAGGCGCTCCAGCATCATCAATCGTCCGGGACGTCCAATCAACTGCGGATGCATCGTCAGGTTGAACAGGCCACCGTAACGGTAGATGCCGCGGAACTCCTCGGTCCAGGCCTGATAGGCATTTTCCGCGCTGCTGATCGGTCGATTCCGCCCGCCGCCAAACAGGAAGAAGGGGGCATCGTCCAGCAGCCATTGGACGGGCAACTCGATGATGTCGTGACTTTCGTGTTGCCAGGGGATGAAGTGGCTCATTAGATTGGAGGAGTACTTGAACCCATGTTCCTTCAGCAGATCGAGCGTGTTTGCCGAGAACTCCCAGGCCGGTGAGCGATAGCCTCTTGGAGACGCGCCCGTAATCGCGGAGAGGGCGGCGATGCCCTTCCGCAACACCTCCTGCTCCTCGTCGCGGCTCAGGTTGGTCGGCCACTCATGGATCCAGCCGTGGTGTCCGAGTTCGTGGCCCATCTTGTGGACGACGGTGATGATGTCGCGATGGTTCTCAGCCGTCCAGCCCGGCACGAAGAACGTGCCCTTCAGGTCACGCTCACCCAGCACGTCGAGGATGAGCGCGACCGCCACCCTCGCGCCGTAGGTTCCCTGCGACAGCATCCCCGGCCGGTTCATGTTGCCCATGTCGCCTGAGAGCCAGAGCGTCTCGGCGTCGACATCAAACGTCAACATCACGGCGCACTGCGCGCCGTCCTTCCAGCGTCCCAAACTGGTCCACCCCTTCCGTAATCAATCATCGGATCGTTAGCCGAGGTCGGCCAGCGCGTCCGGAAGATCCTTCATCACGCCGAGCAGTATTGGCGTGTCAAGCTTCGTGTATGGGCGGGAAGCAGCCGGACGCAGGTACTCGACCATTCTGACCATCTCGCCAACATCGTCGGCCTCGAAGGCGACGACGAACTCATGGTCGGCGATCCCGAATGACGAGACCGTATTCGTCAGGATGTTGGGATACTCTCGGCCCATTCGGCCATGCTCGGCCATCGTCACGCGCCGCTCCTCGAACGGGACCTGATACCACTCGTGAGTCTTGATGAATGGATAGACCGACAGGTAGCGCTTGGGTGGAACGCCCTTGACGAAGGCCGGCGCATGATCGGCGGTATATCGCGAACCGAGCGCGACGCCGAGGAACGTGTAGCGTGGCTCAAGCCAGCCACCGAGTGACGACGCGTTGATTGCTACTGCGAGCCGTTGCATCGCGTCGATGTCGTCGGTGACGACCCAGAAGATCAGGTCGGCGTCGTGACGCAGACCAACGGTTGAGTACGCTCCGCGCAACTTGACACCTTCCGAGCCGGCCTTGTCGAACACGGCAGCGAGCTCTGTCCGGGCTGCTGATTTCTCGGCCTCGCTCCGGCGGCGCCAGGTGGGATCGACCCGGAAGGCCCAGAAGTTCGCGTAGGTCGTCGTCGTGCCGTGTTCGCTCATCATCCGTATCCCTGTGTCACTGTCTCGTGGCGCCGCGAACTACCGGCCGGCGCCGTCCCGATTATGCCACCGCCGTCACGCCATCCCTTCCGGCTTGACGACGGCGATCGCGAGCCGATCGGGATGGACGTGGCGGCGCATTGTCTCGATGAGCTGCTCCGGCGTCAGCGCTTCAATGACTGCCCGGTAGCGTTGCAGGTAGTCCAGACCCAGGTCGAAGAAACCGATGTCGGCGATCACCGAGGCGATGCTGCCGACCGTCTCAAGCCCGAGCGGGAGCGAGCCAGTCAGGTTTCCGATCGCGTCGCTGAACTCGGCCGCCGTTGGACCGTCGGCAAGGTACTCGCGCACCTCGGACAACACCGTCTCAATCGCCCGCTCGACGTTCTCCGGGTTGACACCGGCGCGCGCGCTCCAGAAGCCGCCTCCAAGCCCAACCTCAAGGCCGGAGAACGCGTAATAGGCCAACCCCTGCCGCTCGCGGACGCTCTCACCGAGCCGGCCCATCAACCCGAGCCGGCCAAAGATCAGGTTGGCGACGTTGAGCGCGTGAAAGTCCGGGTGAAGTCGAGGGATGGCGATACCGCCGATCGCGATGTCCGCCTGCGACTTGCCAGCCAACTCCTGGGTCAGACGCTGGCTGGCGCCGGCTGCTGGAGAATCGGGGAACACCAGCGCGGGTGTGTGCCCGCTCCAGGTTCCGAAATGGCGTCGAACGAGATCGACGGCTTCGTCGTGAGTCAGGCCACCGGCGACGGCGACGATCGCGGATGAGGGCCGATAGGCACGCTCGCTGAACGCGACCAGGTCGTCCCGGCTCATCGCCGCTACGGACTCCTCGTTGCCACTGACCCGCTCGCGATATGGATGCCCCTCCGGGAACAGCATCCTGCGCAGCGCCTGCTCCGCTTCGGCGCGCGTGTCCTGCTTCGCCTGTCGCAATCCTGAGAGAATCTGGGCGCGAACAATTTCGTGCTGCTCGTCGGGAAAGTCGGGCCGCAACAGCGCCGTCGCGAGCAGCTCCATGACACGCTCGACATCTTCCCGCATCGAGGTAAACGACAGATCCGTGTTCTCTCGGCCGGCGCCAGCCGAGATTGACGCGCCCAGCCCGTCAAGCTCTTCGGCGAGATCGTCGAGCGATCGTCCGCCGCTACCGCGCGTCAGCATCTCGGCAGTGAAACGCGCGACGCCGGGGCGTTCCTCGTCCAGCGCGCTGCCGCCCGGAATACGCATCCGGACTACGACCGGACCCTCCGAATCGCGCGCCGCGTTTGCGAGCGTCATGACCCGCAAGCCGTTGTCAAGGCGCGTCTCGGCCAGCGCCGGCATCGACGTGTCCAGTCCCAGGTCATCAGCGTCCGGAACATAGCCGGCAGCGGCGGTTGACACAGATCCGTTGCTGACCGGCTTGCCGCTGCCCGGCTCTCCGGGGATCAGCCAGCCGGTCGTCCGCCGCTCCCACGTCAGATAGGTCGCCGCGACACGTTGAACATCCTCCGCCGTCGTCAAAAGCACGTCATCGATCAACGACCTCGGCGTTCGTTCGGGGGCGACCATCGCCAATGAGCCGAGCAGATAGGCTTTGCTGGAGACGCTCTGCTGGCTGTAGGTGAACTGGGCGCGAATCTGCTTCATCGCGCGCTCGAGTTCTTCAGCGCCGACCGGCTCGCTCGCGAGGCGGTCGAGTTCCTCAACGAGAACCTGCTCGACTCGCTCGGCGTCCGCCTCCGGCCGCAAGGTGGCGCTGACGCCGAACAGCAGCGGATCGATTGACAGCGACATGGAGCTGCCGGCTGACGCCGTCATGCCGGTCGCGACCAGCGCGCGGTAAAGCCGGGACGAGCGCCCCATCGCTGCTCCCCCGCCAAAGCCCATCGGCTTGCCACCAGACAGGACCGCGTCGAGGACGATCAAGGCCGGCGCGTCCGGGTGTGTCGCCGCGACGCTGTGGTGAGTGAGCGAGACGACTCGATTCGGGGCCGGACGGCGGACCGTCACGCGTCGCTCGCCAAACTGCTCCGGTTCGACAGTCCGCACATCCGGGATCTCCGGGCCACGCTCGAGACCGCCGAAGTAGCGTTGGATCCGATCCAGCGCGTCGTCCGCGTCAAGATCGCCAACGAAGACCGCCACCGCGTTGTTGGGGCGATAGTATGTCTGATAGTGCCTGTAGAGATCGTCGCGGGTCATCGTCCGCAGGTCGGACATGTAGCCGATCACGCCCTGCCCGTACGGGTGCGCCTTGAACGACGCGGCCGTGATCTCCTCGTTCAACAGGAACGTCGGCGAGTTCTCGTTTCCCTGCCGCTCAGAGATGATGACCGTCCGCTCGCTGGCGACCTCATCGGGATCGAAGCGCGAGTTGACCATCCTGTCGGACTCGATGTCGAACGCGATCTCGATCCTGTCGATCGGCAGCGTCTCGTAGTAGGCGGTGTAATCGAGCCACGTGAAGCCGTTGAGACTGCCGCCGGCGGCGGTGATCGTTCGAAAGATCGCGCCCTTCGAGTGCCGCTCGGTTCCCTTGAAGAGCATGTGTTCGGCCCAGTGCGAGACGCCGGTGATGCCCGGAACCTCGTTGCGGCCCCCAACCCGATACCAGATCCAGAACGTTCCGATCGGAGCGGCACGCTCGGAACGGACGATGACGGTCAGGCCGTTGTCGAGCGTCCTGCGGACAGTCCCGTCGGCGCCAGTCGTCTCGTTCATGGGTTGCCCTTCGTCTCAACCGTCGCCACCGAACGCGCAGCGCTTGCAGTATAGGGGCGGTCACGGTATTTGGCAGGCGGTCGTCGATCGTTCACGCATCAGCCACAAGTAGTGGGGGGGGGGGGGGGGGGGGGGGGG
>JBBECJ010000129.1:0-5856 GCA_040881885.1 Thermomicrobiales bacterium
CAGCTCGGGCTGGCGGGTGAAGCGCTGGACGAGCGGGTTGGGGCAACGCTGGAGCGCTTCGGCCTGACCGTCTGGGCCGAGCATCACCCAATCATGCTCGGGCGCGGGCTGCGGCGGCTGACGGCGCTGGCGGCCGTCTTCGCGATGGGGCCGCGCGTGCTGGTCCTCGACGAGCCGACCGGCGGCCTCGACCGGCGGCTGACGGCCGAGCTGATGGCGATCCTGCGCGATCTGACCGCCGACGGGCACGCGGTCGTCCTGATCACGCACGAGATGACGCTGGTCGCGGAGCACGCGCATCGAGTGATAGCCCTGCGCGGCGGTGTTATCGTCGCCGACGAGCCGCCATCGGCGCTGTTCGACCGCGCCGATCTGCTGGCAGAAGCCGGGATCGAGGCGCCGGCTGTCGCCCGGCTCGCGCGTGGGCTTTGGCCAGCCGGCATGCCGCCGGGAATCGCGACCATCGACGCCTTCAGCGACGCGTATGTCCGCCTGCGCGGGGAACGCCGGTGAGTGCCGGGGCGTTCGATTTTTACGTCGCCGGGCGCTCGCGGCTGCACCGGCTGGACCCGAGGGTGAAGCTGGCGCTAGTGGCGGCCGGCAGCGTCGTCATGTTCCTCTGGCTCAACATCCCGCTTCTGGTGGGAGTCCTGGCCGGCATCCACCTGCTGCTGCTGGCGTCGGGTTACCCGTGGAGCAAGCTGCTGGCGATCTGGCGGGCGATCGCGCTGCTACTGCTACTGATCGTGCTGATCTGGCCGGTGTTCGACAAGACCGGCGACCTGCTCGTTTCGCTCGGGCCGTTGAACATCCACGACGACGCGCTGCTGCGCGGCGTCGCCAACGCGGCCCGGATCGCGGCCATCAACTTCCTCTTCATCCTCTGGATCGGCACGACTGACGCTCGCGAGCTGGTGCGCGGCTTCGTCCGGCTTGGGCTGCCCTTTCGCTGGGGGATGGCGCTGACGATCGGGTTGCGCTTCATCCCGACCTTCGCCGGGACGTTCGCGACCGTCTCCGACGCTCAGCAGGCGCGCGGGCTGGTCCTGCGCGGTTGGTGGTACAAACGGGCGCGGGGGATGCTGCCGATCTTCATCGCGGCGCTCGTTTCGGCACTGCGCGCCAGCGAGCAGTTGGCGATGACCCTCGAAGCGCGCGGCTTCGGGGCCAGCCGCCAGCGGACGACCCTGCGCGACATCCGGATGACGCCGCTCGACTGGCTGGTTCTCGTGGTGACATTGTCCGGTTCGGGCGTGCTGTTGTGGTTGACGCTGACGGAGGGGTTCGGGCGGGGGTTGCTGACGCTGCTTTGAGTGGAGGTGCTTCCAGTGGTCGGTACGTAAATGAGGACCTGTCACTGGTTGCGCGAGAAACGAAATCTAACGATGCTTGACGATGCGCTTGCCGATCTGGGTCCGTTGACAACGATCGACCTGAGCCTGCCGGAGAGTGGGGTGGTCTACCGTGTCACGCGGCCTACCGACGTTGACGGGCTGATCGACGCGATGGCGGACGACCCGGAGGAGGTGCTGCCGCACTGGGCGGAGGTCTGGCCGAGTGGCATTGCGCTGGCGGACGCGGTGCTGGCCGCGACGGAGGCCGTGCGCGGGAAGCGCGTGCTGGAACTTGGTTGCGGCCTTGGCGTGACGGCGATCGCGGCCTTGCAGGCGGGCGCCGACCTGACCGTCACCGACTACGCGACCGGGGCGCTGGCCATTTGCCGCGAGAACGCGCGTGAGAACGCGGGTCGCGAGCCGGTGACTGTTCAGCTCAACTGGCGCAAGCCGAGTGACGCGTTTCTGGAGCTGGCAGGTGACGGCTTTCCGGTTGTCCTGGCCGCCGATGTGCTCTACGAGGCGCGCGATATCGAGCCGCTGCTGGCGTTGGCCGGGCGCGTCGTCGCGCCGGGCGGGCTGCTCTGGCTGGCCGAGCCGGGCCGGCCGATCGCGCGTGAGTTCGTGGGGCAGCTTGAAGCGCGTGGCTGGCGCGGTGAGCGGCGAGATTGCAGCGGTCCATGGCCCGATCGCGAGGACAGAGGGGTGGTCGTGACAATCTACCGGTTGCGACATCGCCGGTGAGCGGAGCCAGGCACGTCATGGAGGCAGTGGAAGGATGCTCAGTTGCGACATCGGGTAGTGGCGAGTGTTGCCGGTCACTAACGTCGCGTTCCAGACGAAGGCGGTCGCCGCGATGATCGCGTCCGGGGTGGCGAGTGTGATACCCCGTTGCGCAAGGTCGAAGCGCCACTGGCCCGCGATCCGGCCAACATCCGGCGTGGACGGCAGGAAATCCAGCGTGTCCAGGAACACGCCGACGCTGTGGCGATCGGCGGGACGTGTGCCGCTCAGCACTTCGGTCACGACGATATCGCAGCTAGACAGCGTGTCGCCGGTCGTCAGGAGACGATCGACGAAGCCCTGGGTGGCATGTACCCTGTTCAGAAGATTGATGACGGTGTCGGTGTCCAGCAGAAGAAGCGTCACTCAGGCTGTTCTCGCGAACGTTCGAGAACGTGCTCGATCCACTCGTCTCCGGGCTCACGCTGTCGTCGGACCCATTCGGATGTCTTTTCCGGGGTTGACCACTCGGGATAGTCGTCGGGATTCAGGATGCCGGCGCTTGCGCGGAGCGCCTCGCGCTGGCGCGCATTGACAAGCTTCGCTCGTATCGCGTCCTCGATGAATTCGCTACGGCGGCGCTTGCCGGCGATCCGGTCGATCTCTTCGATCATCTCCAGTGGAAGGACGATGTGCGTCCGCGTAGCCATTACGAGCCTCGCAATTCCTCGCATATCAATGCACACAGCATAGCACACACGTATCACGCATCATGTGCCTCGCGCGCCCCGAGCAGGCTGCGGGTGAGGTCGCCGCCGGCGACGACCAGCTCGTGGAGGGCGTCGTCGAGGTGTTGTTCGCCGACGACCGCGTCGTCGCGCTCGGCGGCGAAGAGGATGGCCTTGCGGACCAGTTCGCGGATGAAGGCGCCGCTGACGCCCTCCGTCCGGACGACCAGCCGGTCCCAGTCGTCCACCTGCAATCCGGCGGAGCGCCCATACAGGTCGAACAGCCGCTGGCGGCAACCCGTGTCGGGCAGCGGGATCTCGATCGCCTGGTCGATCCGTCCGGGGCGGGCGGCCAGGGCGGGTTCGAGCAGGTCGGGCCGGTTGCTGGTCAGCAGGAAGATGACATCGGCGTCGCTGGCCAGGCCGTCCATCTCGTTGAGCAGCTCGAAGAGCAGCGGCGTGCTGCCCATCGGCGAGCGGGTGCGCTCCTCGGCGATCAGGTCAACGTCTTCGAGAATCACCATCGATGGCTGGAGGATGCGCGCCATCGCCGTCGTTCGTTGCAGCAGGCCGAGGCTGCGGCCAGTCAGCAGCAGGATCGTCCGGTCGCGCATCTGTGTGGCGAGGTACATGGCCGTCAGCGTCTTGCCGGTTCCGGGCGGGCCGTGCAGCAGCAGGCCGCGCTTGAGGTGCTGCCCGGCCGCCAGCAGCCGTTTGTGGTGCTGCGCGAAGCGCAACGTGTGGCGCTCGACCCGCTCCAGGACATCCTCCGGCAGGATGATCCCGTCGCGGCCGGTGTCCGGCAGCTGGTGGAAGCGCATGCCGAAGCCGCCGTACATGTCGGCGGTCAGTGAGAGGACATGCCCGCGATAGACGTTGTGGCGGCGCAGCAGCTCGCGCAGTTGCCCCAGCAGCCGGCCGGCTGCTTCCGGCGTGCGTGCCGTGACCTCGACCCGCACCTCGCGGCGCGGCCCCTGCTCGACCGGCCCGCTGACGGACGCCGCGAACGGCTCGTCGCCATCGCGCAGCAGGTAGAGGCCGGACTGGACGCATTGCAGCACACGCCCGTCGGCGATGGTGATGTTAACGTACTCGACCGGCCCCGGCGAGGGCGGCGGTGGCCCCATCATCGGCCCACGAGCCGGCGCCAGCAGCTCCGACATGCTCAGGCCCATGAAGCGCCGGTGGTCGGAGATGACGCCGAGCAGTTCGCCGGAGCGGCCCTCCTCCGCCAACCAGGCGTCCAGCGCCAGTTGCAGGTTCGGCTGCTCGGAGGTGTCGAACCCCTCAGCGACGATCGGCAGCGCGACCGGCTCGATCCCAATGTGCGCGCGGATCCTGGCCCTCAGCTCCGGTTCGGGCGGAGCCGGCATCGCGCCGGGAAAGCCCGGTGGCGGACCGCTGCTGGACATGGACTCCTCCTGAGGGCCGTTACGCACCCACCCCCGCCAGCGCGGCCTCGACGGCGGCGCGGTCGGTGCTGGTGATGAACCAGACGGCGTCGTCCGCCTCGCGCAGGCCGAGGAAGCGGCCCTGGCCGGCGTCGCCGATCTCGCCGTCGAGCGGGCCGTTGAGGGTTGCCAGCATCGCCTCGTAGAACTCGGTCGCGTCCGCCGGGCTGTCCCAGACGGTCTTGACGGCAATCAGCGCGCCGGCGTCGCTCTCGTAGTACGCGTAACGCCCTCCGCCCCAGCCGGCGGCGGCTTCGTCGTCGTTCAAGGCGCCGTTTTCGCGCAGCAGGATCGAGAGGTCGAACTCGCCGAGCGAGTCAGTGTCCAGCTCGGCCCAGCCGGCGCCGAGCGCGCCTGTCAAGTCGGGCAGGTCGACCGGTTGCGGATCGTCGCGCTGGTCGCGATATTTTTCCGGATGGAGGATCTGCTCGGTCGAGACCGGCGGGTCGGCGAAAATCTCGTCGATCGCGGCGAAGCCGCCCTGCTGATAAAAGTTTTGGACGAAGGCGTTACCGTCCTCGTAGGGGAAGTACAGGCTCTCGCGCAGGTAGGGGGGCGCGTAGTCGACCACCTCGGACGAGAGCGTCCCGGCTTCGGTCAGCAGTTCCAGCAGCGCAGCCGGGTCCATCGTCTCGATGTACCGCAACTGGACCATCTCGGCGTCGCCTTCGATCACGGCGACGGCGGCTGTGTCGCGGTCGGCGTCGCCCTGGTCGTAGAAGCGCACCTCCATCAGGTTGAAGTGCTGGTCCTGGGCGGCGTGGACCAGCTCGTGGGCGAGCGTGAACTCGGCCAGGGCCGAGAGGCCATCCGCCTCGCTGACGATGAACATTTCGTCCAGTTCCGGGTCGTAGTAGCCAAGCACCTGCTCGCTGAGCAGGTCGATCTGGAACGCATATAGGTCAAGCGTCGGGTCCTCGATCAGCCGCAGTAGCCAGAGGGCGCTCGTGTCCTGGTCGGCCTCCTCCTGGGAGTAGTCGGCGGTGACATCCTCGATCAGGTTCTGGCGCAGCTCCTCGCGCGAGATGACGGTGATCGGCACGTCCTCGCGCAGCTCAAGCCCGCGAATGTTGACCATTTCGCGCTCGATCTCCGCGATCTCGTCGGCCAGATCCGGATCGATCCCGGCCTGGGTCGGCTCGGCCCCGTCGGTCGCGGTCGGTGACGCGGCCTCGGTCGTGGCCGTGCTGGCCGGGCTGGCCGGGCTGGCCGGCGGTTGCGTGCTGGCCGCGGTTGCGGCCTCGGTCGCGGGCGTCGCGGCTGTCGTCGCGGTCGGGGTGTCGTCGTTGTCGCTCGATCCGCCGATTCCGCAGGCGCTGAGCAGCAGGAGACAGACGATCCCCAGCGTCAAGTAAGCCGATCTCATAACTTCGTGGGCTCCCGTCCATCAGTTGTCTGTTCAATAGCATCGCGGGCAGGCGGGTGGTGATGCCGAGACAAGCATAGTGGACGCCGCCAAGCGGCCCAACGGGCGAATCGTCCGGGGTTAGTGGCCGGGTGTCGCGAACCCCTCTCTCTTTAGGGGAGGGGTTGGGGAGGGGTTCGCGACACAAGCAACGTTCCAAACACCGCGATGATCTCGCGCAGGAACGCGCCGAGGGTGACGCCGCTGGCCAGCAG
>JBBECJ010000130.1:0-5849 GCA_040881885.1 Thermomicrobiales bacterium
GTGTGCAAGTCGACGGCTGTTGTGGCTGGTGTCGCGGAGGTCGTGGCTGGCGTCGAGCGGCCGGTCAGGTAGAGCGCCGCCTCGGGGCCCGCCGCGAGCTGGACGCTGGCGCGCTCGAAGCCGGCATCGATGATGGTGTCGCCATTGTCGGCGATGCCGTTGGCGTCCACGTCGGTGTAGCGGCGCAGGCCGGTGTCGTCGACGACGTAGAAGTCGGTCCCGGCCCAGGTGAATCCGGCCGGGTTGGCCAGATGATCGACGAGGGTTGTCCGCTGCGCGTCAGGGTTGCGTGGATCGAGCAGCTCGATCCGGCCATCGGTGTGACCCAGCGCGAGCTTGCCGTCGGGGGTGACGGCGATATCGAAGACATCGCTGACCTCTGCCAGCGCGACGGCGCGGTAGCCGTCCGGGAGCGCCAGGCCGGCGGTCTGGCCGGCGCGGGGCAGGATCTCGCGTTGCTCGGCGGAACGCGCGCCATCCGGGCTGGGATCGTTGCCGTAGCGCCAGCGGTAATAGTGGCGACCGGCGCTGGTCAGGCTGAAACGTTTGGCCTGCGGCAGGTCGGGCGTGTAGACGACGACGCGGCGCTCGAAGAGCTGGACGAGGCTGACGCCGGCGTCGCCCTTCCCGGACTGGACCCAGTATGGCTCGCTGATCGGCAGGCCGAGCGCGTCGCGCGGGTCGATGCCGAACGGATCGGTTCTGAGCCACGAAACGGTGATGTCGGGGATGTTGTGGCCGGTCACCGGCTCGAAGCTGCCGGCCAGGATCTCGACCGGTGGCGTCGCCAGATTGATCTCACCACCGGGAGCCATCCACTGGTCGATCCGCTCGCCGCCACGGTCTTCGGACTGGGTCGAGACGGCGCCCGCGAAGTCGGCGTAGGTGAGGACCGCCTCCGTGTCCGCAGTGGCGCCGCCGAAGAGCGCGATCGGGGCCGGGTCGTCCTGGACGAAGTCGTCATAGCCGAGCTGGACGTAGCCGGTGGCCATCTCGCGCACGAGCAGCCCCTGCGTGATCGAGCGCGCGGCGGTTGTCGCGCCAGCGTCAACCGTCTCCATCCGGCCGCGTTCGAAGTACTGAACGAGGCGCCGGTTGCCGGGCGCGCCCGTGAATGGTTCAACGAGCGAAACGAGCGGGCCACCGCCCCAGAGGAGCTGCTGCTCCGCCGCCGAAGAACGAGCGTAGAAGCGGGAGAAGGCAGGATCAGCGAACGCGGAGGGTTGGGAAGACTGGATCGGCAAGGCCGAAACTACCGCCACCACACCAACCGCAAACAAAATCGCCCGAATCACCAGATACCCGAAACATTCATTTGTCAGGTCATAACAACGAGCCGGCCGCCCCAGGACGCTCCATTCTGTACAACGAACCAGAATGATTCCGGTTATGCGCGCGTCGCGAACCCGGACCATTGTCAGGGGACTTCGGCGTGACCCGCTGACGTTCGGTGGCAAAGTCCCGCCTGCCCTGTCCTTTAGTACAGGCTGCCCCTGACCCTCGGTGCGATGGTTTGCGCCTTCAAAATTCCATAATATGAAGAGCATCGGTAGCAACGATGCGTTGGGCTGGCCTGCCGGGGCCGGTTTCCGGTCATCGGACGAGATTGAACGCGGTATCACTGGATCGGTATGTTGTAGATGAATGACGGCATGGACGTACGCAACCACGCGAATCGCCTGGCGGTCGCGGGGCTGCTGCGTGAGCATGCCGAGCCGATTCACGCCGCCTGGCATCGCGTCATCGCCGAGCAGAGTCCGATCGCGGCCGATCAGTCGGAGTTGCTGTATGCGTTCCTTGACGCGTTGGCCGGCTTCGTGGCCGAGCCGGACCCAGCCATCCCGGCCGCCGTCGCCGCCACGTGGTGCCGGATCATCGAGCCGACGACCGCCGGAGTCGTTTCAACGGCGGTCGCGATGGGATTGCTCGGCGAGGCGCTGCGGCAGGGGCTGCCCGACTTCGAGTCCGCCCCGATTCAGGAGGCCTACGCGATCGCGGCGACGGCCCTGCCGGATTTCTCGGCCGAATTCGTGCGCGGGTTGATGCGTAACAGCGAGCTGCCGATTGATGAGCAGCATTGGTACCAGGTGTCGCAGCGGTTGGCGACTGAACGGGCGCACCGGCTCAAGCAGCTCGCGATCCTCAACGATATCTCGGTCGCGCTCTCCTCGACGCTCTCGCTCGACGATCTTTACGAGATCGTCTACGAGCAGGCCAGCCGGCTGGTTGACACCTCCAACTTCTACATCGCGACGCTTGGCCCGGCTCCGGGCGAAATGACGCGCCGGCTGCATTTCTTCGGCGGGGTCCGCGACGCGCTCGCTCCCGACGCGACGATCAAGATGGGGCTGACGCGCGAGGTCGTCCAGGAGAGCAAGCTGGTCATTGTTGACGACTACGTTGCCTGCTGCCGCGAGCGTGAACTGCCGATCACATCCGAGATCGACAAGACGCTGAAGCTGGCCTGGCTGGGCGCGCCGATCGTGGCCGGCGACCGGCCGATCGGCGTGCTGGTCGTGATGACCGAGGATGGCCCGTTCAATCAGGACGACGCCGAAATCCTCGCGGCCGTCGCGCGGCAGGCCGGCGGGGCGATGGAGAACGCGCGACTATTCGAGGCGCAGCGCAACCAGGCCAGCCAGCTTCGCGCGATCAACCAGATCTCGCGCGCCATCTCGACCATTCGCGAGCCGGACGCGCTGATGCAGACATCATGCGATTTGATCCGCGACCTGTTCGGTTACAGCGTCGTCGCGATCCTGCTGGCCCACCCGGACAACGATCTGCTCGTGCTGCGCAAGCAGTCCGGGTTGGCCGACAACGACGATGTCGTCGGCTACACGATGCGGATCGGCGGGCCGGGGCTGATTCCACACGCCGCTGTCACACGCCAGCCGGTGCTCGTCAACGATGTCTCGAACGACCCGCGCTACGTTGTGACGCAGCACACGATGCACATCCGCTCTGAAGTCTCGATTCCACTGCTGCGTGATGGCCGGCTGATCGGCGTCCTTGATTCTCAGTCGCCGGATCTCAACGCCTTCAGCGATGACGATGTCGAGCTGTTGACGACGGTCGCCGAGCAATTGACGGTCGCGCTCGAGAACGCCGAACTGCTGGTCCAGGAGCGCAAGCGCCGGACCGAGCTGGCGCTGATCCTGGAAGTGTCGCAGGCGGCCAACTCGTCACTGGTGCTGGACGATGTTATCCAGCGGGTGGCCGAGGGCATCTCCGACGCGGTTGGACTGCCTTCCTGCGTGGTCTATCTCTATGACGACGAGGGCGACCGGCTGTTGCCGTCGGCCTTCGTGGCGCGCGATGGGTCGGAACTGGACACCAGCAGGATCAGCCAGGTGATCCCTAACACCGAATCATCGCAACTGCTGCGGCGCATCTTCCTCTCCGGTCAGGAGGCGTCTGCGATCGAGATGCTCTCCTGCGACGTCGATGACGAGCTGGCGCAGGTGCTCTCGGCGACGGCTGTCCTGGCGGTGCCGTTCGTGGCCAAGCAGCAATTCCTTGGCTTCGCGCTGCTGGTGGCGCACGACGCTGAGTACCACTTCTCGCCGCACCAGCTGCGGGTGGCGTACGGCGTGGCCGGCGCGGCGGCGCTGGCGCTGGAGAACGCGCGGCTGTACGCCCGTTCGCACACGCTCGGCATGGCCGAGGAGCGCATCCGCGTCGCGCGCGAGATCCACGATGGGATGGCCCAGGGGCTGACGGCGGTCGCGCTGAACCTTGAGGCCGCCGAGCAGCTCTTCGACATCAAGCCGGCTAAGTCGCAGGAAAAGATCAACCGTGCGCTGGAACTGACGCGCGCCAACCTCGAAGAGGCGCGCCGCTCCGTCCTCGACCTGCACGCCAGCGCCCTCCAGGAGCTGACACTGACCGAGGCGCTCCAGCGCCGCACCCAGCAGTTCCTCGACGAGCACCGCGCGCGGCATGTGACCGGCGCGTTCACCGGCGAGGCGATGTATGGCCGGCTCTCGTCGCGGATGGAGTTGAGCCTCTACCGGATCTTCGAGGAAGCGCTCGACAATGTCGCCCGCCATGCCGGCGCGACGCATGTCGGTGTCTCGATCGAGCGGCGTGGGGACGAAGTCGTCCTGACCGTGAACGATAACGGGCAGGGCTTCGATGTCGAGCGGGCGCTCTCGACGCGCCGGACGCCCGGCACATTCGGGCTGGTCGCGATCCGCGAGCGGGTGCGGCTACTGCACGGGACGCTGGGAGTGCATTCGGCGGACGGCGAGGGCACGACGCTGGTTGTGACGGTTCCCTACGAGGCGCAACATAGCGGCCCGAACGCTCCACGGGCACTTGAGACGTTAGCCGCTCCGGTTGTCCTGGCACGGGACGGGGGCGCAGGCTGACGAGCAGGCGACACGCGATGCCCGTTGCCGACCGGCCGGGACCAGCAGCCTATCGACATCCGTGACAACGTCTGTCACGATCCACAATGCCGTGTGGGGAAGGAATACTGGGGGACAGCATGATTGACATTCTCGTCGTCGATGACCACCCGATCGTTCGCGAAGGGATGGTGGCGATCCTTGAGTCGCAAGCCGACTTCAACGTCGTCGCCGAGGCCGGCAATGGGGCCGAGGCGCTCGATCTCTACAAGCGCCACACGCCGAACGTTGTCATGATGGACCTGCAAATGCCGATCACCGACGGCGTGGCCGGAATCCAGAATATCCGCGCCTTCGACACCGACGCCAAGATCGTCGTCCTGACCGCCTATGACACCGACGAGCGCATCCTGCAGGCCGTCCAGGCCGGGGCGCGCGGCTACCTGCTGAAGGGCGCGCCGCGTGAGGACATTTTCCGCGCCGTCCGGGTTGTCAACATGGGCGGCTCATTGCTGGAGCCGGCCGTGGCCGGCAAGCTGCTCTCGCACGTTGGCGGCATCATGCGCGGCGAGAACAAGGAAGACGAGCTCACCTCGCGCGAGCTGGATGTCCTGCGGCTGATGTCAAAGGGGCTGCGCAACAAGGAGATAGCGACCGAGCTGTTCATCACCGAGCGGACGGTCAAGTTCCACGCCAACTCGATCTACCAGAAGCTGGACGTGAACGGCCGGACCGAAGCCGTTTCGAGGGCGATCCAGCGTGGGCTGGTGACGCTCACGTAAGGAGAAAGGAGAAAGTGCTAAGGAGAAAGGAGTCTGTGCTCGACAACCCAAACAACTCCTTTCTCCTTAGCACTTTCTCCTTTCTACTCGGAATCCGGCACGTACGAGCAGCGGCAGCCGCCGTGGCGCAGGCAGCCGCGGACGGGGAGCGCGGGCGGGTCGGAGACACGCCAGGAACGGTTGGCGAGCTTGTCGCAGACTTCGCAGCAGCCGGGCAGGATGCGCAACCGCCGGGCGTGATGGATCTCGCGCAGGGCGCGCAGTTGCTGCTGGTTAGACTCGTGCGCGAACTGCATCTGGACCAAATAGTGAGCGAAGACGCGCATTCGGCCTATGTCGGTCTGCTCGCGGCCGACCTCGTACGCGTACCCGGGTGACGACTCGACTGGCAGGCAGATGGGATCGGAACCCACCAGCAAGCGGGCGACCTCGCGTTCGGCGACGCCGGGCGTGAGGTGGTTGGCGCGGAAGGCGTCATAGGCCGTGTCAGCCAGCTCCTCGGGTGTCGTCCGCAAGTCCGCGAAGACGCCATGTGGGTGACCTGTGACTGATGGGCCGCTCGGCTCGATGACCATCATCCGGAAGGGTTGGAGACTGGTCACGCGCTGCAAGATCGACATTTTCGCCCCCTGACGATTCCCGCGAGTCGCGCCTGGACTGCGCCGCGGCCCGCGAACAGGTGCTTGCGTACTTCCCAAGCGATGCGTATGTACTT
>JBBECJ010000131.1:0-5839 GCA_040881885.1 Thermomicrobiales bacterium
GGATCTGCGAGCAGGGCGACTTGCGCCGCCGCGCCTGGTACTACATCCACATCTTCGCCGACCCGAGCGACGAGAACACCGTCTGGGTGCTCAACCTGAAGTGCTGGAAGTCGGTCGACGGCGGAAAGAGTTTCACCGCCATCCCGACGCCGCACGGCGACAACCAGGATCTCTGGATCGACCCAACCGACTCGAACCGCATGATCGAGGGCAATGACGGCGGCGCCAACGTCACCTTCAACGGCGCCGGAACGTGGTCGAGCATCTACAACCAGCCGACCGCGCAGTTCTATCACGTCACCACCGACGACCGGACGCCCTACACGATCTTCGGCTCGCAGCAGGACAACACCGCCCTCGGCGGGCCGTCGTCGTCGGCGCGTGGCGCGATCACCCTCAACGAGTGGTTCCAGCCGGGCGGCGGCGAATCGGGCTACATCGCGATCAAGCCGACCGACGACAACATCATCTATGGCGGCGCGATCGGCTCCGGCGCTGGTAACGGCCGCCTGCTGCGTTTCGACCGGCGCACGAACCAGTCGAGCATCGTCACCGTCTGGCCGGAAGTCCAGGGGATGGGACGCGGCGCCGAGGCGCTCAAGTACCGCTTCCAGTGGACCTTCCCGATCACCTATTCGCCGCACGAGGAGAACACACTCTACGTCACGTCGAACGTCGTGCATCGCTCGACCGACGACGGCATGACCTGGGAAGTCATCTCGCCCGACCTCTCGCACAACGACCCGGAGACGCTCAAGCCGTCCGGCGGGCCGATCACGCGCGACAACACCGGCGCCGAGGCGTACGGCACGATCTTCGCCTTCGTCGAGTCGCCGCACGAGCGCGGTTTCTTCTGGGCCGGCTCCGACGATGGCCGCCTGCACACCTCCGAAGGCGGCAAGGAATGGTCCGAAGTCAGCATCCCCGGCCTCGAACGGGCGCTGATCTCGATCATCGAAGTCTCGCCGCACGACGCCGCCACGACCTACGTGGCCGCCACACGCTACAAGCACGACGACTTCGCGCCCTACCTCTACAAGACGACCGACTACGGCAAGACCTGGACGAAGATCACCAACGGCATCCCGGAGGACGACTTCACCCGCACGATCCGCGAAGACCCGAACCAGAAAGGTCTGCTGTACGCCGGAACCGAGAAGGGCGTCTACATCTCGTTCGACGACGGCGAGAACTGGCAGCCGTTCCAGGGCAACCTGCCGGTCTGCCCGATCCACGACCTGATCGTCAAGGGATCGGACCTGATCGCCGCGACCCACGGCCGCTCGTTCTGGGTGCTGGACGACCTCTCGCCGCTCTACCAGATGAACATCGATCTCGCGAAACAGCCGGCGGCCGTCCTCAGGCCCAGCACCGTCAAGCGCTTCCGCGCCGAGGGCCGCCCAGGCGACCCGGCTCCGCTCGGCCACAAGTCGTACGGGCGCTTCGGCGGCATGATGGGCACCAGCTACCAGAAGACCAATGAGTACGGCGAAAACGTCGTCACCTTCCTCGACGCCGGCAAGAACCCGCCCGACGGCGTCGTCATCCACTACTGGCTCAGGGACAAACCCAAGGGCAAGCTGACGCTGACGATCCGCGACAGCGACGGCAACCAGGTCCGCCGCTTCGAGAGCAATCCCGACAAGTCCCAGCAGGCCGAAACCGAACCGGTCACCGGCGAAGGCTACGAAGGCCAGACCAGCGGCGAGGACGCCCCGGCCGAGAACCTCAAGGTTCCCGCCAACGCCGGCATGAACCGCTTCATCTGGAACCTGCGCTACGCCAACGCGACCGCCGCAACGGGCGCCGACATGACGCCCGACTCACTCCTCGGCCCAATCGCCGTCCCTGGCGACTACTCCGTCGAGCTGGCCGTCGACGGCAAGACCTACACCAACCAGTTCACCGTCGAAGCTGACCCGCGCGTCAGCGCCAGCAAGCGCGACCTGCAAGCTCAGTTCGACCTGCACATGCAGATCCGCGACAAGCTCTCCGAAACCCACAAGGCCGTCAACACCATTCGAAGCATCAAGGAGCAGCTCGACGCCTGGACCAAGCGCACCAACGACGCCGCCGTCAAGGAGCAGGCCACCGCGCTGCGCGACAAGTTGGTCGCGATTGAGGAAGTCCTGATCCAGCCGAAAGCCGGCGACCCACGCCAGTTCCCGAACGGCCTCAACGACAAGCTCTCGGTCCTGCCAGGCATGATCTCGAACGCCGACACGCGGCCGGCCAAACAGTACTTCGACGTGTTCAAGAAGCTCTCCGGCGAGGTCGATGAGCAGCTAGGAAAGCTCGAAGATGTCACCAGCAAGGACGTCAAGGCGTTCAACGACGCCGTCCGCAAGGCAGACGTGGTGGCGGTGGGCTGACCTCACCCCCCAACCCCCTTTCCGGCGCGGAGAGGGGGCTGCGGATCACTCGCACCTTGCTCCCCCTCCCTGTAGGGGAGGGGGTTGGGGTGGGGTTCGTCCCCCACCACTCACGCACTCAGAAAGGACCACCATGCCCACAACCAACAGAGCCAACGACAGCCTCATCGAATCCCTGAAATGGCGTTCGATCGGACCTCATCGCGGCGGGCGCGTCGTCGCCGTCGCCGGCGATGTCTCCGACCGGCAGACGTTCTACATGGGCGCCTGCGCCGGTGGCGTCTGGAAGACGACCGATGGCGGCGTCATCTGGCGCAACGCCTCGGACGGCTTCTTCAAGACGGCCGCCGTCGGCGCCATCGCCGTCTCCGAGTCCGACCCGAACGTCATCTACGCCGGGATGGGCGAAACGGCCATCCGCGGCAACGTCTCGCACGGCGACGGCGTCTACAAGTCCACCGACGCCGGCAAGACCTGGACGAACGTCGGACTCAACGACACGCGCCACATCGGCGACATCGCCATCCACCCGACCAACCCCGACCTCGTCTACGTCGCTGCCCTCGGCCACGTCTGGGGCCAAAATGAGGAACGCGGCGTGTTCCGAAGCAAGGACGGCGGCAAGTCCTGGGAGAGGGTGCTCTACAAGTCGGACCACGCCGGTTCGCACGAGTTGGCGATGGATCCCAGCAATCCGAGGATCATCTACGCCGCCATCTGGGACGCCCAGCGATACCCGCACGCGCTTCGCTCCGGCGGCGAGGACTCGGGCATCTGGAAGACGACCGACGGCGGCGACACCTGGACCGAGATCACCCGCAACAAGGGTCTCCCGCAGGGCGTCCTCGGCAAGATCGGTCTGGCCGTCTCCGGCGCGAAGGACGGCCGCGTCTGGGCGCTGGTCGAGGCCCACGACGGAGCCCTCTTCCGCTCCGACGACGGCGGCGAGACCTGGCAGAAGCAGAGCGAGGAACCCTACCTGCGCACCCGCGCCTGGTACTACATGCACATCTACGCCGACCCGCAGGACGCCGACACCGTCTGGATCCTCAACTACGGCGTCCACAAATCGATCGACGGCGGCGCGACCTTTACGGCGGTCCCGTCGCGCCACGGCGACGAGCACGACCTCTGGATCGACCCCAACGACACCCAGCGCATGATCAAGGGCGACGACGGAGGCGCCTGCGTGACCTGGAACGGTGGCCGCTCCTGGTCATCCATCTTCAACCAGCCGACGGCACAGCTCTATCACGTTACGACCGACGACACTATCCCCTACCGCGTCTACGGCTCGCAGCAGGACAACTCGGCCATCAGCGTCCCGAGCGCGACCGTCGAGGGCGCCATTCACGAGCGCGATTGGTTCGAGCCGGGCGGCGGCGAGTCGGGCTACATCGCCATCAAGCCCGGCGACGCCAACATCATCGTCGCTGGCGCGATCGGCTCCGGCAACTTCAATGGCCGGTTGATCCACTACAACCGGACGACCGGCCAGCACCGCAACATCACCGTCTGGCCGGAACTGGCCGGGATGGGCAGCGGCGCCGAATCGTACAAGTACCGCTTCCAGTGGACCTTCCCGATCTTCTGGTCGCAGCACGAGCAGGACGCTCTCTACGTCGCCGGCAACCGCATCTTCAAGTCGCTCGACGAGGGCCGCAGCTGGGAGGCTGTCTCCGAAGACCTGACCCGCAACGACCCGGAGACGCTGAAACCGTCCGGAGGGCCGATCACGAAGGATAACACCGGCGCCGAAGCCTACGGCACCATCTTCGCGCTCGAAGAGTCGCCGCACCAGCGCGGCCTGCTCTGGGCCGGCACCGACGACGGCCTCGTCAAGATCTCCGAAGACGGCGGCCGCAACTGGCAGGACATCACCCCGAAGGACCTGCCCGAGTGGGCGCTGATCTCCGTCATCGACCCCTCGCAGCACGACGCCGGGACAGCCTACATGGCCGCCACCCGCTACAAGAGCCACGACCAGAAACCGTACCTCTTCAAGACCAAGGACTTCGGCACCAACTGGACGCTGATCGCCAACGGCATCGCCGAAGACGACTTCACGCGCGTCATCCGCGAGGATCCGCAGCAGCCCGGCCTGCTGTTCGCCGGCACCGAAACCGGCATCTACGTCTCCTTCGACGACGGCGACAACTGGCAGCGCCTCGGCGGCAACTTCCCGGTCGTCCCAGTCCACGACCTCGTCGTCAAGGGCGACAACCTCGTCGTCGCCACCCACGGCCGCTCGTTCTGGATCCTCGATGACCTGACCCCGTTCCGCCAGACCACGGCCGGCACGCTCGACGCCAGCGGCGCCGTCGTCGTCTTCCCCTCCGCCCCGAAGCTCCGCATGAAGGTCTACCCCGGCTTCGGCAGCGATCCCGCCGCTGGTTATGTCCACTACAAGGGCGTTGGCACCAGCAACTTCGCCATGGAAGTCGTCGAGAAGCCGGACGGCACGTCGGAAACACACCTGCTCGATGCCGGCGAGAATCCTCCGGACGGCCTCGCCATCCAGTACTACCTGCGCGAGAAGCCCAAGGAGCCGATCTCGCTCACCATCCGCGACGCGGACGGCGCCGAGATCCGGACGTTCTCCAGCAAGGCCGAGAAGACGCCGCCGACTGGCGATCAGCCCGAAGGCGCCGAAGGTGCTGAAGGCGGAAGCGTGGCCGACGAGGAGCAGAAGGGCGACACTGTCGTTCCCGCCAACGCTGGCCTGAACCGTTTCGAGTGGGACGTGCGCCACGCTCCGGCTGAGACGGCCGAGGGCATGGAGTTGCGTCCGTGGGAGAAGCCGCTCGGCCCGGTCGTCCTTCCTGGCACCTACACGGTCGAGGTCAAGGCGGGCGATGCGACATCGAGCCAGCAAGTCGAGGTCGTCAAGGACCTGCGCGTCGATGTCAGCGACGCCGACCTGAAGGCCCAGTTCGACATGCTGCTCCAGATCCGCGACCGTCTCTCCGACACGACCAAGGCCGTCGGACGCGTCCGCGCGATGCGCTCGCAGGTCGAGGACTGGGAGAAGCGGACGAAAGATGCTGACAACGCCGACGCCATCAAGGCGGCAGGCAAGGCCGCCAAGGACAAGCTGACGGCGATCGAGAAGGAGCTGGTCGATACGACGACCAAGAGCCCGTTGATGTCGCCGAGCCGCCTGTTCGAGAAGCTCAACGCGCTGACCGAGTTCGTCGACAGCGCCGACGCTGCCCCGGCGAAGCAATCGGTCGAGGTCTTTGAGAAGCTCTCCGGTGAGCTCGATGAACAACTCAATCGGATCGACGCGGCGGTCGGCAACCAGATCGCAGCCTTCAACGCCGCGATCAAGGAGGCCAACCTCCAGCCAGTTGGCTAGCGTTCGCTGACAGAACGGTATGACCGACGCGGACGCCGTCCCGGAATCACGGGGCGGCGTCCGCAGTTGGAGACGTCAAAAGCCCCCTTGGTGGGGGGGGGGGGGGGGG
>JBBECJ010000132.1:0-5824 GCA_040881885.1 Thermomicrobiales bacterium
GGGACCGCATGCTCCATCGCCAGCTCCATCGCCCGGCAGAGCAGGAGATCGCGCAGCATCTTCATGCTGCCGCCGCCGAGTCCGCGCCGGATGGCGTCCAGCGCCTGCATCCCCTGGTCCGGCGAGCGCGAGACGGGCGAGACCTCCAGCCCGGTTCGGTAGGCGATGATCGACTTCAGCCCGCGATAGCCGCCGTTCGTCAGCGCCTCGGAGATCGTCCCGTCGAAGCGCGCCCTGAACTCCGTCCAGCCGATGTCGGTCGCCAGCAGGCCGGCGATCAGCGGCTCGATCCGCAGGACCGGCACGACCTCGACCGGCAGCTCCTCGCGGACAGCGTCGAGCGCGAGGTTCGGGACCGGGTAGCCGAAGTCGAAGATCAGCGTCTCGAGGTTGGCGTCGGCATAGAGCCGTTGCACGTAGGCGCTGTAGCCCGCGCTGACGGCGTCGTTGCGGGCGGCAAGGACGGCGTCGAGGTCTGGTTCGGTCCCGAAGAAGGCGGCCAGGTCGCGCACGAGGCGGCGGAAGTAGACGGTGTCGCGCTTAACGCGTTGCAGCTCGGCGCGGAGCGCGTCGTCGACAGGAATCCCGCCCTGCTCCATGTAGGCAACGGAGCCGCCCCCGAACGAAGCCAGGTTAGTGAACTCCTCGGCCGTCAACGGACCACGATTGAGAAACGGGTGACAATGCACGTCCACGACCGGCAGGCCGGACAAATCGATCATGCTGCTTACTCCCTTCGCGGGCGAATGCCTCCGCGCGATTATCGCTGGTTCAGGCAGCGCGTGCCGGATATGTGGCGCGGATTGCGGACGACTGCCGTTCGGGGTATCTTCGGTCGAACGCGTGCGGATCCAAACATGAAGAAGGGAGCAGCATGGCTGTTGTCGATGAGGCTGCCATCAGTGCGTTGCAGCAGCGGATCGAGGCGGACGATCTTGAGGGTCTTTGGATCGTCTTCCACGACTACTCGGCCCGCGCTTGCGCGAAGTGGGTTCCGCGAGCAAGCATCCCGGCGGCGTTGCGGCGCGGCGGAGTCTTCGCGCGCGCCAACCTGAACTTCACGATCGACGACCAGCAGGTCGAGCATCCGCGCTTCGCGGCCGATTCGGGTGACATGTTCGCGGTCCCTGATCCCGACAGCTACGCGCCTGTGCCGTACCGGCCCGGCATTGGCCGTGTGTTGAGCCATCTCTGCACGGAGGATGGCGAACGCTGGGAGGGCTGCCCGCGCGAGCGGCTGGAACACGCGCTCGGGCAGCTTGCCAAACGCGGATTCAGCGCCCAGGCGGCGTTCGAGCCGGAGTTCACGCTCTACCGGCGGACAGCGGACGGCGGACACGAGCCGCTGGACCGCTTCGCGATGTACTCAGTTGACCGGATCGACGCCAACAGCGGCCTGCTGGGACGGATCGAGGCAGCGCTAACGGCCCAGGGCATCCGCGTGATTCAGGTTGGGAGCGAGTACGGAGCCGGGCAGCTTGAGATCAACCTGCACCACGAGCCGCCGGTCAAGGCCGCCGACGATCTGGTGACGTTTCGCGAGACGGTCAAGGCGCTCGCGCGTGACGCCGGGATCGTCGCCAGCTTCATGCCGAAGCCGTTCGCCGACGCGGCCGGCAACGGCGTCCATGTCCACCTCTCGCTCTGGGACGCGGACGGCCGGGCCAGCCGCTCCGAAGGCGACGGTCCGCTGGGGCTTTCGACCGACCTGGCGCGCTTCATGGCCGGCGTGCTCGAACATGCCCCGGCGATCTGCGGCGTCTCGGCGCCGACCGTCAACTCGTACAAGCGGCTACTGCCGGGATCGTGGGCGCCAGGCCATATCGCCTGGGGCAGCGGCAACCGGGCAGTATTGGTGCGTGTGCCTGGCGCGTCGCGGCGCCGGATCGAGTTCCGCGCAGGAGACCACACCTCCAACCCATACCTGTTCCTGACGGCGCTGATCGCGGCCGGCATCGACGGCCTTGACCGCCAGCTCGAACCAGGCGCGCCGGTCGAGGGCGACATTGGCCAGATGAGCATCGCCGATGTCGAGCGGATGGGCGGCCGCTTCCTGCCGCGGACGGCAGCCGAAGCGCTGGCCGCTATCGAAGCCGACACGACGGTCATGGACGCCCTCGGCCCGGTCTGTGGCCCGGAACTGCTGCGCGTCAAACGCCACGAACTGGCACGCTACGACACGCAGGTGAGCGAGTGGGAGCGGGAAGTATATCTGGAGCGGGTGTAGGTGACAGGGGACAGGGGACAGGAGCTTGCCTAATACGCATCCAACTCCTGTCGCCTGTCACTTCAACCCACGCTGCGCGTGAAGCGTTCGATGGCGTCGGTGAGTTCAGTGACCATGACTTCACCGTCGGTGGCGTTGACGACGCAGCCGCGAATGTGGTCTTCGAGGACAAGCAGGCCGACGGCGCGGCCGGCGGCGATGATCGACGATATCTGCGTCAGGACATCGACACAGTACTTATCTTCCTCGACCATGCGCTGGACGCCACGGACCTGACCCTCCATCCGCCGGAGGCGGGCGAGGATTTTGGCCTTGTCATTCGCATAGGATGCGCTGGACGCCGGCTGATCCGCGTCGACCACCTGTGCGTCATCACTGGGTTCCGGCACGAGCTTGACTGACATCATCGTCGTCCTTTCTGTTGCCACAAGGATACCCCAAGGGGGTATCTCTGGCAAGCGAATCGGTGGATGGCACTGGCCGGTTGGGAGCTGTGACCGTATTATCGCCGGGTGAATTGTTCCGCCGTCAGACACGTCAGGGAAGGGAACCACGATGACCAGGCGCGAGATTCTTCAGTCCGACAAGCTTCCGGTTCCAGCGGCGCCGTACTCGGTTGCGACGATCTGGGGTGACCTGCTGTTTACCTCCGGCCAGGTGGCTTCGGACACGGAGCAGGACATCGAGGGGCAGACCGAGCAGGTGATGGAGAAGCTGAAGGCGATCATGGCCGAGGCCGGCACCGGCTTCGAGCACGCGCTGAAGGCGACTTGCTTCCTGACTGACATCAGCGAATTCGCGCGCTTCAACGATGTCTACCGCCGCTATGTCGGCGACGATAAGCCGGCCCGCTCGACGATTGAGTGTAACCTGGCCGGACCGGCCTTCAAGGTCGAGGTCGATATGGTGGTGGGGATTCCGCGCGGGTAGGTGGAGACGGATGTGGGATGTGGCATGAGGTGACGCGTTCGTGCCTCATCCCTCGCTTTCGGCATGTCCCTTGCATGTCCCGTGTCAGAAACATCGTTCAGACACATGAAGGGGCATTCAGATGAGCGTCGATACAGCTCAGTTACGCGAGGGGATGATGGTTGTCGGGCCAGTTGGCGAGGAGATTGGGCGGGTCAAGGAGATCCGCACGGTTGATTTCTTGCTGGATCTGACGATGCGGCACGATCTGTACGTGCCGTTCAGCGCGGTCAGCGACGTTGGAGGCGGAACAGTTGTCCTCGCCGTCAGAGGCGAGGAGATCGGCGATCAGGGCTGGGAACCGGCGCCGCTGTTTGGGACGCCGGTCGCGTCGTCCGACGAATCCGACACGCTCGCAACCGACCGGGAGGACCGCGTCGTCGGGACTGGCGACCCGGCCGAACGCGGAACCTGGAGCGCGTCATCCGACTCGTACGACCTCGACACGCTCGACATGACCGAGGGCCGGCAGGCTATCGAAGGAACCGACGACGGTGAGCGGCCCCGTTCGGGCGACACGTCGGAATTCGACAAGCTGCGGGACATGGCGGGCTAGCTCCGTGGAACCCTCCGGTAGGGGCGATGTTCGCAACATTTCATGATCGTCGCACGACCGCGCCGTTACCCCAGCCGCACCGTCTCCGGCTGCTGTCCGCCACGGAGGACGGCGTTGAAGAGCACTTTGTACGTGCCGCGCGCCTGGGCGCGGAACTGGGCGCGGAAGCCGATCAGGACGACGCGGCCCGCGCCGAGCGGGACTTCAACGAGGGCGCCTTTGCCGGCCAGCTTGTCACTGCCGAGGATCCAGCCGCTGAGGTTTGGCTCGTGGAGCGGGTACGAGCCGGCGATCGTTGCGTTCGAGCCGGGGCCGAGCTCGAAGGCCGGACTCTTCATAAAGAGCGCGACCTCGTTGCGGCGCAGGCCGAAGCCGAGCGGGTGCGACGGCGTGATGATGACGCGTAAGAGCGAGCCGGGGCAGTAGAATTCCTCCTCGGACAGCCCTTCGACGACGTTGCGGACCGGCAGGTAGAGCTGCTTGATCGCGAACTCGCAGGCCGAGTCGATCGCGACGAGTGTGCCGCCCGCCTCAACGAACTCGCGCAGCGCGTCGACGCCGAGCTGGCCGAGGCCGCCGACGTACTCCGGCGGGTAGGGTTCCTTGTACTGGTTCTTCTCCGGGTTGCCGTTGAGGATGTCTTCCGGCTTCTGTTGCGGCAGCAAGATCGTGTCGAATCGCTCGCGGAGGTTGCCCTGGCGGATGTCGTTATCGTGCAGCGTCGTGTAGGGCAGCTCGTACGCCTCGAAGATCCAGCGCGCCCAGCCCTCGTCAATCGTCGGCCTCCACGACTGGTAGACGCCGATCCGTGGCTGATCGAAGGCCCAGGCGTCAGCCTCGAACGGTGCGTCGATGCCGTGGATGTCGACGCCGACCACGTCAGCGATCGAGCGGATCGCCTCGTCCAGACCACCCTGCTGCGGGATGATGAACGAACCGGCCGGCAGTTCGCCGCACTCGGCAGCCAGCCGCTGAACGCTGTGGCCGGCCTTGACGAGCCGGTTGGCGGCCAGCAGCGACCAGTTCGAGCGTGGCGAAATCGCCCAGCCGAGCCTGCCGGAGCCGGTCAGTTGACCCGTCGGACGTTCGATCCGCGCGCGCGTCAACTCCGCCTCGAACGGCGTGTCCACCTGGACGGCGCGGACGCCCATCTGCAACGGCAGCGTGTGGCCGGCAATGTCGTAGGGCGGCGACGGGGGGCCGTCCGGCCATCGGCGCAGGTTGGGATATTCCTGGACTTCGAGCAGCGTCTTGGCGTATTTCCCGGCGGGTTGGGTGATCCGGATCACGCGCGTGCCGGCCGGCCAGCTGACGCCGTTGGCGCTGAAGCCGGCTGTCGCCTGCTCGATCTCGACGTCGCCGAGCGCGAGCGTTTCCAGCAGCTCAAAGGCCGTGCCGGGGTCGTCCTGGGTGGCCGGGATCAGGAAGGCGTAGGGCTTCTCATCCTCGTTCGGCTCGACCGTCCGGCGCATGACGCCGGCGTAATTGCGCAGCCACTGGCGCCGGTTGCGGGCGGCGTGCTCAAGGAAGGCGAGCGCGGCCAGCCGGTCATAGTCGACGATGTCCTGGAGCGTCCACTCGCCGCCCTTCCAGGGCAGCGGGTGGTTCCAGGCGCGGGCGCGCGGGTCGAAGCCGCGCTCGTTCTTGAGCTTCTCCTCCTCGATCGTGACCGGCGTCGCCAGCAGGCAACTGGCCGCTTTGGAGAGCAGATCGACGCTGCCGTGGTAGTTACCGTAGGCCAGCGATGGCGAGTAGTTGTCGAAGATGATGTTGGTTGCGACGCCCGGCTTGCCGGCGGCGGTCAGCCGGGTCGCGATGGCCGTCCCGATGTCGGCGAAGCCCTGCTGGATGACCGGGTCCTGGTTCGGATCGAGCGGGTCGATGAACGGCGGGACCATGAAGCGGGCGCCGTCACGCTGCATCTGGTGCATGTCGAAGACGAGCTGCGGGCGTTCGCGGTTGTGCAGGGCGGCGTAGAGGCGCGTTTCGGCCTGGGTGAGCATGAACCAGTCGCGGTTGTTGTCGTGGCCGACGTAGCGGTGGTAGAGCCAGGGCATCGGCTGCCCCTCGTA
>JBBECJ010000133.1:0-1550 GCA_040881885.1 Thermomicrobiales bacterium
AAGGGCACCCTGCTGTGTCACCGGATGGCGATCGACGCTTTTCAGCGGGCCGGGGTGGAGTTGCCGTGTCACGTCAAGCTGTTGTTCGACGGCGAGGAGGAGAGCGGGAGTCCGAGTTTGCCGGCCTTCGTGGACGCGAACACGGAACTGCTGGCGGCGGACGCGGCGCTGTCGTTCGACGGCGGGTTCGCTGCCGGGAACAAGCCGAGGATCAACTTCGGGTCGAGCGGGTTGTATTCCGTCGAGATCCGGGTCCAGGGGGCCGAGAAGGCTCTGCACTCGGCGCGGGCGCGGCTGGTTCAGAATCCAGCCTGGCGGCTGATCTGGGCGTTGAACGAGCTGAAGGGACCGGACGGGAGGATCAATCTGCCGGGCTTCTACGACAAGATCCGGCCGGTCGGCGACGCCGAGCGCAAGATGCTGGAAGCCGATATCTGGGACGACGAGGCGCAGAAGCAGGACCTGGGCGTGACGGAGTTCATCGGCGGCGTGAGCGGGGTCGCGGCCCACGAGCAACTGCTATTCACGCCGACCTGCAACATCAATGGGTTTGAGACTGGCTGGATGGGCGAGGGCAGCAAGACGGTCCTGCCGAGCCGGGCGGCCTGCCGGCTCGACTTCCGGTTGGTCGCCGATCAGGATCCCGCGGACATCGACGCGATGTTGCGGCGTTTCCTCGATCAGCGCGGTTGCCAGGACTTCGAGATGGTTGGCCGGCGGGGAGGGATCGAGCCGTCGCGGACGGCGCTCGACACGCCGTTCGCGGACGTGATCGTCGCGGCGGCGCGCGAGGTCTACGGACGTGAGCCGGCTGTCCAGCCGACCGGCGACGCGTCAGGGCGGCAGGGGGTATGGCTAGGCGGCAAGCTGGGCGGGATACCGGCGGCGGGGACCGGCGTTGGGCCACCGGCCTGGCGCGGGCATGCGGCCAACGAGTTCATGACGCTGGGGCATTACCGCGACGGGATCAAGTATGCGGCGGCGATCTGGCAGCGGTGGGCGGAGAGTCTGGGTTAACTCCCTCACCCCCCAATCCGCCACCCAGAGGGTACCCGGCCCAATGCTGGGAGAGGGGGATTGGGGGGTGAGGGCCGAACAGGAGGTCACGTTTGGAACGGCTGACAGGCAAGGTCGCGATCATTTCGGGCGGCGCGACAGGGATCGGGGCGGCGACGGCGCGGCGGTTCGTGGTTGAGGGGGCGGCGGTCGCGATCCTGGATATCAACACGACGGCGGGGCGGGCGCTTGTGCAGGATCTCAACGCGGTTGGCGGTCATGCGCGCTTCTTCGACTGCGACGTCAGCGATGTTGATGGTGTCGCGGCGGCCGTCGAGCGGGCGGCGACGGATCTGGGAGGGGTGGATATCGTCTTCGCGAACGCGGGGATCGGGACGGTCGTCGTCGGCGGGACGGTCGAGTCGATCGACTTGCAGCATTGGGAACTTGCCTTCGGGGTCAATGCGCGTGGGGTGTACGCGCTCTGCCGGGCGGCGATTCCACGGATGCGGGAGCGCGGGGGCGGCTCGATCGTGATGACCTCGTCGAGCAGC
>JBBECJ010000133.1:1560-5824 GCA_040881885.1 Thermomicrobiales bacterium
CGCTGACGCGCGCGATGGCGGTGTCGTACGGGCCGGAGAATATCCGCGTCAACGCGCTCCTGCCGGGGTTCGTCCGGACGCGGCTGACGGAGGATGTGATGAGCCAGCCCGGACAGCTCGAAGCCGCTCTCGCGGCAATCCCGTTGCGGCGGGTGGCCGAGCCGGAGGAGTTGGCGGCCTGCGCGCTGTTCCTGGCCAGCGACGATTCGAGCTTTGTGACGGGGGCAACGCTGGTGGCGGATGGTGGGCAGACGGTGGCGTAGGTGACGGGTGCGGTTGAAGGTGACAGGTGACAGGAGTTGGTTGATCGGCTCCTGGAAACGCCTGGCTGGTATCGAACCATCGCGTAGGTGCGACGGCCGCAGCCCCGCCCTTCCTGACGCATGCGTTGCCCGACGACGGGAGAGTCCGTGGCTGTCGCCACAAGGCGATGGGTGGGACGTGACGTGATGGGATTCGACGTTGGACAACCGGTGGCAGGCTTAGGCGGAACCGCGCGCGATCGGCGGCTGTGGTTCTGAGATGCCAGTGCGTGGTTTGGTCCTCCGCATAACAACGAGTTCCTGGGTGTGTGATGCAGCGTAACGATCCTCTTCCTCCTCCGGTTTCGACATTTTCGATGCCGAGCGCGGCTGTCGTTGACGGGCAGGCTTTGCAGGCGGCCTTGCGGCTTGTGCTGGCGGCGCGGGAAGCGGACGACGTCGCCGCGCGGCTGCCTCGTGATGGTGACCTGGACGACCTGAGACCAGTTGCGCGTGACGCGGTCGGCCGGGCGCGGATGGAGCGGCTGCTGGCGCGGCTGCCGTTGCGCGGCGCGACGGATGACGAGCGGTTGCTTGGGGCGGCGAGTGGCGTGCCGGCCGAGGCGGCGGTCGCGCTTGCGCTGGGAGTTGGGTTGCGGCTGGATGGCCGGGACCTGGCCGACGCGCTGGATGTGCGCGTCGAGCGCGTCGGCGAGTGGCTGGTGGCGGGGCGGCGGGCGCTCGATAGGGAGATGCCCGACCCGTGCCGGAAGACGGCGGCGCTGGTCGGGCGCTACGACGACCGCTCGCTCGATCCTGACGAGCGGGTTGAGGTCATCACACACCTGAACCGTTGCCCGACCTGTCAGCAGATCGTCGAGCGGTCGCGGGCTGTCGACGGCGTGATTGTGGGAGAGCTTGGGCGGCTACGGGCGGGTGTCGCCGGCCGACCCGCCGTACGAGTCACGCGGCTGGAGCGGATGCGGCGGGGCGCGATGGCGGCTGGGCTGGCGATGCTGCTGATCCTCGCGCTCGTAGCGGGCGGGGCGGCCGTCAGCAGGCTGACTCAGGGGCCGCACGAGCCGGCGCCGCTGGTGGGACGTGAGGCGCACGCACCCTACAGCGGCTGGCTGGTGCTGGCGCGAAGTGACGGGTCGGTTCTGGCGCGGCATCTTTCGACCGGGGAGTCGCGGCGGATCATCGACAGCGACGATCCGGTCAGTGGCGTCAGCGGGCAGGTGACGCTGTCGCCGGGCGGAACGCGGTTGATGACGTTCTACTCAGAGTACTCGCGGTCACCGCTCAGCCGGGTGATCGTCAACGCGCTCGACGGCGCCGAGATCGGACGGCTGGAATGGTCGTTCGAGGACCGCCACTACTACCCGACCGGCTGGATCGATGAACGGCGCGTGCTTGTGTCGGTGTTCCCTGTCGTCCAACAGGGGCTGATGGCGGAATCGAACGCTGAATGGTACGAGGACGAGAGCCGGCTGCTGATCGTTGATGTCGAGACCGGCCAGGAGCGTGAGCTGCTGCGTGGGAATGTCGCGTTTGGGATTCCGTCTCCGGACGGCAGGCATGTCGCCGTCGCACGAATGATGGATCGCAACACGGTTGTGCCGTCCGCGAATGCGCTGGCAATCGAGATCTGGCCGGTCGAAGCCAACGCGGGATCGGAACCGATCGTCACCGTCGATGGGTGGGTCACGATTGGGAAGGGATTGATCTGGGCGGGAGACGGTTCACGGTTGTTCGCGACGCTGGCGGTCGAGGCGGAAGACGAGCAGCCTGCGACGAATACCGAGCGGAGGACGACGCCGAACTACGAGCCGCACGCGATCTTCGCAATCGAGCTGGATGGTGAGACTCGGCGGCTGGCCGAGGCGGGTGGCGACAGCGCGATCTATCCGGCCAGCGCCGCGCCGGACGGGTCGGCGGTGGTGTACCTGCGCTCGGAAGGCGCGAACGTGCTGCCGGCGATCTCGTACTGGCGGGTCGGGGCTGATGGCGGCGAGCCGGAGCAGTTGAGCGGTGCGGTGGCCGCGTCATATGGCGGCTACGGCGTTGCCTGGTCGCCGGACGAAGCGGCAGTGCTGGTCAGCGAGGTGGCGGTCCCGTATCTCGAACGGGAAGACACCGAGTGGTCGCGCTGGAACGCCGCGTCGACAAGGATTGTCGCGGTCGCGAGCGGCGGGCAGCGGACGACGCTGCTGACGAGCTTCTCGGTGGGGGACCGGCTGCTGGGATGGTTGCCGGACGAGGCGCTGCCGCAACCGGACGACGCTGACAACACGCTCGTCTTCACAGCGCCGGAGCCGGTCGCAGGCGTTCCTGACAGAACACGGCTGGCAGAAAACAGCGCCGCGAGCAGCGACGGGTTGTACGTCACGCTCGATGATGTGTCGGTCGGATCGCCGTTGGTCTGGGAGACGAAAGGTGACGACACCCAGCGGCTGCGTGGATCGCTGGAAGACGCGGGCTGGTTGCCCGGAGCACGCGGGCTGATGAGCGTCTCGGGCGGCCGCGAGGAGTCGCGGGCGGCGAGCCGGTTGTCGGTGCTGGCGTCGACGAACCCATACGCTCCGCTGGCGTTCGAGCCGCGGCAGTTCGACCCGGCTGAGGTCGGTGACGACCGAGCGCGCCGCTACGCGGCGCCGCGAGTGTCGCCGGATGGGTTGACGACGGCCTTTTTCGTCGTGAACACGGTCAGCGGGGTGGTGGAATTGTGGGTTGCGAGCGCGGCTGGAAGGTCGGAACGCGTGGCAGGCTGGACGCTGCCAGGAAATCGGATCATTGAGCCGGCACTGACGGCGGGCTGGGCGGCGGATGGGACGCTGATCTTCGTCGAGCCGCGCGATTGGCGGCGCGGAATGCCGGAGACGGCGGCGGTGCGTCGTGTGACGGTGGCGGGCGATGGCAGCGTCACGGTGGACGACGTGATCGAGCTGGCCGGTCGCGGCGACGACGTGGGGATCGCCGTCACGGAGCTGGCGATCAGCGCGAATGGCTACGAGATCGCCTGGCGCATGCGGCACTACACGGAATGGGCGGCGGACGACGGCCGCTATGACACGATCCACCTCGCGCCCGCTGACGATGTAACTCGCGATGTCGAGTTGACGCGCGGGTCGGCGGGCAGCGGGCTGGCGTGGTCGGCGGACAGTCGCTTGCTGCTGGCCGGAGTTGACGGAGAGGCAGTGATCGTCGACGCCGGCGATCTACGGGTCGAGGTGATCTCAGGTGACGAGACAGCGCAACACCCGCTCTGGGTCGGCGAGGACGAGATCTGGTTCTCGGCCGAGAGCGGGGATGAGGCGACGGTGATGCGGGTGCGGGTGAGGGGCGAGTAGAGCGACGTCTATTCAATGCGTAGCTCCGGACCCATGTGTCCGCCCGACCACAGGATCGGCGCACAGCCGATCACAATCCATCAATGACGCTTTGAAGCGTTGAAGCTTTCGTAGTTCGACGAGGATTGCCATTGTCTGATTGTGGCCGCTGCGACGCGGCCCTATTGTCGGGCGGAAACATGGGTCCGCCCCTACGGATTGAATGCTCGTCCATCCGTCAGAAAACGCGCTTACAATGCGCCTCTATTCGGCTTCGAGAGGAGGGGCGTGATGGACGGGTGGCGTGGGCGGCCGGAGTCGGCGGCGGAGTATGGGGTGCTGGTCGCCAGCGACGTGATGGTGGCGATGCGCGATGGGGTGCGGATGGCTACGGATCTGTTTCTGCCGGCTGAGGCAAGGGCCGGGGCGGCGCACCAGCGAGTCGAGGGGCAGTTTCCGGTGATCCTGATCCGGACGCCTTACAACAAGCGCACGGACCAGTCGCGGCAACTTGGCGAGTATTTCGCGCGGCGCGGGTATGCGATGGCGATCCAGGATTGCCGCGGCCGGTATAGCTCGGAGGGGACGTTCTATTTCCTGACGCAGGAGGCTGAGGACGGCTACGACACGGTCGAGTGGTGCGGGACGCAGGCGTGGTCGAACGGCAAGGTCGGGATGATGGGGACATCCTAT
>JBBECJ010000134.1:0-5815 GCA_040881885.1 Thermomicrobiales bacterium
CGGAACACGGAAGTTCACCGGGTCTACTCGATCTGGCCTTCTATATTCTCGTTCCGGGCTACGACGCGGGGTAGCGGCCCGGAACCGTAACCACGAGGAGGGTTAATGGCAGTACTGCAAGGAAAAGTCGCGCTGGTCACCGGCGCGGGACGAGGGATCGGCAGAGGGATCGCGCATCTACTCGCGCAACACGGCGCAGCGGTCGTCGTCAACGATCTGGGGGCGACGCTGGATGGAGAAGGCGTCGACACCGGCCCGGCCGCGACGGTCGTCAAGGAGATCAACGACGCCGGTGGAAAGGCAGTCGCCAACACCGATTCGGTGACCGATTACCAGGCGGCGAAGGGAATGGTCGATCAGGCGGTTGACGCATTCGGGCGCTTCGACATCCTCGTCAACGTCGCCGGGATCCTGCGCGACCGGATGATCTTCAACATGGCTCCGGAGGAGTGGGACGCCGTCATCGCCGTCCACCTGAAAGGCACCTTCAACACCAGCAAGTGGGCCTCGGTCTACTTCCGCGAGCATCGCGAGCAGGGTGGACGGATCGTCAACATGTCGTCCAATTCGGCCTTCGGCGCGGCTGGCCAGCCGAACTATGCGGCCGCCAAGGCCGGCATCATCGGGCTGACGCTGACCTGCGCCAGTTCGCTCAGCCGCTACGGCGTGACAGCCAACGCGATCTTGCCGTCGGGCGCGACGCGGATGATCGACTCGATCCCGGCGGCGGTCGAACGGGTGGCCGCCACCGGCAAGCTGCCGAGCGAGCTGGCGATCGGCACCGCCCAGGATCCAGACAACGTCGCGCCGCTGGTCGCGTTCCTCGCCAGCGAGGCGGGTGGGCACGTCAGCGGGCACGTCTTCGGGTCGTTCGGCTACAACATGGTGCTGATGTCGCAGCCGAAGGTGATCAAGACGCTGAAGAAAGAGAGCCGCTGGACGGTGGAAGAGCTGGCCCAGGTCGTCCCGCAAGCCTTCGGCTCCGAGTTCGGCCACCAGGCCAACCAGCCGGGCATCAGCGCCGCGATCAGCGCCCTGCCGGCTGAGAAGTGGGTGGACATCGGCGACGGTCGGAAGTACTTTGCCACCGAGCTTGAGCCGTACGGCGAGCAGGTCTGGTAACGGCGTCGGGAATCGGGAATCGGGAGGGACGATGGACGACAGGGTTGTGATCGAGGCGTTCACGGACAAGATCGTTGAATACATCGAGCGGATTCTGGCGACCTGCGACGGGCTGGATGAAGCGGGGATCAACTGGAAGCCGGAAGGGACCGAGACCAACAGCATCTACGTCCTCGCGACGCACGTGATCGGCAATGTGCGTCAGAACGCGCTCGCCGTCCTCGGCGGGCAGGAGGACCAGCGCGACCGGGACGCCGAGTTCGTCGCCACAGGCAACAGCGCCATCGAGTTGCAGGAGCAGTGGGCCGACCTGAAGCCGCGCGTGATCGACGCGCTCGGAAAGATCGGCAGCGCCGAACTGACGCACGAGTATCCGCATCCCAGACGCGGCACGATCACCGGGTTGGGTGTGCTGATGCTCGCCGCCACCCACGCGGGAGAACACGCCGGACAGGCGGAACTGACCAGAAGCCTCTACTCAGCGTAGTCGGTTCATAACGGGAGGGGATTCGATGCCGGAGCGCATCTCAGGCAAGACGGCCATCGTCGGGGTGGCGGAGTCGGACGAGATCGGGAGGGTGCCGGACAAACCGGCCATCATGCTGCACGCCGAGGCGGCGCGTTCGGCGCTGGCCGAGGCGGGGTTGACGAAAGACGATGTCGACGGGCTCTTCACAGCCGGTGTCTCGACGCTGGAGCTGGGCGAGTATCTTGGCATCGAGCCGAAAGTGACCGACAACACCTCGGTCGGCGGGTCGTCGTTCGTGATCCACATCGCCCACGCGGCGGCGGCGATCGCGACCGGCCGCTGCGAGGTCGCGCTGGTGACGCACGGCGAGAGTGGCCGCTCGCGTGTCGGGATGACCGGCTACCCGAGCAGCCCGCAACAGTTGCGCGGCCAGTTCGAGGCGCCGTACGGGCTGCCGCAACCGGTCGGCGCCTACGCGCTGGCCTGTTCACGCCATATGCACGAGTTCGGCACGACCAAGGAGCAACTGGCCGAGATCGCGGTCGCCACCCGCAAGTGGGCCATGCTCAACCCGAAGGCGATGATGCAGGACCCAATCACGATTGAGGATGTCCTCAACTCGCGTCCGATCGCCTGGCCATTCAACCTGTTCGACTGCTGCCTCGTCACCGACGCCGGCGGCGCATACGTGATGACAACAGTAGAGCGGGCAAGGAGTCTGGCGCAGACACCGGCGATCGTGATGGGCGTCGGCGAGAGCCACGACCACGCGATGATCTCGCAGATGCCCAGCTACACCAGCTTCGCCGCGAAGCACTCCGGCCAGACCGCGTTCGAGATGGCCGGCGTCAGTCGCGACGACATCGACCTGGCGATGATCTACGACTCGTTCACCTACACCGTCCTGCTCTCGCTCGAGGAGCTTGGCTTCTGCGGCAAGGGCGAGGGTGGCGCGTTCGTCTCGAATCAGCGGACGGCGCCGGGCGGCGCGTTCCCGATGAACACCAACGGCGGCGGACTCTCGTATACCCACTCGGGTATGTACGGCATGTTCGCGATCATCGAAGCCGTCCGCCAGGTGCGCGGCGACTACGCCGACCAGGGCATCCGTCAGGTGCCCGACTGCGAGCTATCGCTCGTCCACGGCACGGGTGGCGTGCTGTCGTCCGCCGGGACCGCGATTCTGGCGCGGGGGTAGTGGGTCAGCTTGTCAGCCAGTCAGCATTTCAGGAAGTCAGCCCGGTTCGGACGAAGAATACGTCCGTCACCCGACTGACAAGCTGACAGGCTGACAGGCTGACAAACTGACTAGCTGAGGAGCTACGAATGGCCGACTACAAGAAACCGCTGCCGATGCCGGACCCGGTCACGCAGCCGTTCTGGGACAGCACAAAAGAGCACGCGATGAAGATCCAGCGTTGCAACGACACCGGCAAGTTCTTCTTCTACCCGCGCGGGATGAGTCCATATACGCTCTCGGACAACATCTCCTGGGAGCCGGTCTCCGGCAAGGGAACGCTGCACGCCTTCACGATCGTCCAAAACCAGCGCCAGCCGGGCTTCGCCGAAGAAGTGCCCTACGTCGTCGCGATGGTCGATCTGGACGAGGGCGTCCGGATGATGACCAACCTGATCGGCGTCGAGGCTGACCCGGAGCACGTCAAGATCGGCATGCCGGTCGAAGTCGTCTACGAGGATGTGTCCGACGAGATCACGCTGCCGAAGTTCAAGCCAGTGTAGCCGGTCAGCTGGTCAGTTGGTCAGCCAGTCAGCATGTGGATCGAGCGTCGGAGGTGACTTTCCCGACCGACAGACTGACTGGCTGACTAACTGACTGGCTGATTGGCCAGACAGGGGATTGCCGTTGGACCAGGTCATTCAGGTCGTCGGGGCGCTGTTGATTCTGGCGGGGTTCGTGCTGGCGCAGTTTCGGGTGCTGCGTGTTGAGTCGATGACCTACCTGGTTCTGAATTTCTTCGGTTCAGCGATCCTGGCGTGGCTGGCGTGGGATGACCGGCAGTGGGGCTTTCTGCTGCTGGAGTTTGTTTGGGCGGTCGTGTCGGCGTGGGGCATCATCGCGCTCTTGCGCGGTGGAAGCGTTCCGTCTGCCCACTGACGCGCTTCCCCGCTTCCCCGCGCAGGGGCGACCGCCGCAACGAAGGACCTCTCCCGGTTTCAACATATGGGCGGTCCAGACGGAGAGGTCCTTCGCTGCCGGGCGCCCTCTGGGAACAGGACGAAAGCGGCTATTCCTTCCAAGCCAGGTAGGTGTCGAAGATGAGGTCTTCCTCGAACGGGCCGCTCTCGGATACCGCCGCCAGCGTCTCGCGCAGGTCGCGCTCAAAGCTGGCGCGACGTTCACCGAGGACCGGCGGGGAGGCGAAGGACGTCGAGTACAGGTAGCCGACCACCTCATCAATGTCGAGTTGACGCGTGCAGGCAACTCGCTGGTATTCAATGCGGGAGAATGGAGATCGAGCGAACAGACTACCCTCGCTCCACGGCACTCGATCGGAGCTGGCGGCGTAGGTGCTACTCCCCGCGCGCCGCGATTCACCAAGCCAGCGCCGGATGATGTCGCGGACGGCGACCTGCCAGTCGCGTTGGCCGTTCCAGACATCGCAGGGGCCGCCAGACTGGACGACACCTCCTCCATCCACCGTCATCGAGCCCAAGGCGGTCAGCGTCGCGTCGCCATCCATCCAGTGGAAGGCGCTTCCAATCGTCGTCAACCGTAGCGGCGCAAGCCGATCGCGCAGCCGTTCAACGTCAAGCGAACCGCCCTCGATCCAGACGGCGTTTGTCACCCCGGCCTTGTCGGCGACGCGCTCCGCCTCGGCCAGCATCTCCGGTTCCGGATCCATTCCAATGACTGTCTCAACATACGGTGCGAGCGGGATCAGTAGTTGGCCCGTGCCGCAACCCAGGTCAAGCAGCCGGCCCGTGCCGTCGAGACCAAAGCGTTCGACGATATGCACGATCATCGCGTCCGGGTAGCCGGGGCGGTAACGCGCGTAGTATGGCGCCGTGCCCTTAAACAGGTCGGGGTAGGCGGACGACATCAATGAATCTCCTTGTCGAGCGCTCCGGTCAGATCAGACAGGCGCTATTATCCTCGCCAGCGGTTGAGGAGACACAGGGAAGGGATCACTGAATGGCGGAGCAGATCAGGATCGACCCGGCGCTGGTTGAGGACCGGATTATGACGCTGGCCAGGATCGGCGCGTGCCATGAGACGGGCGTTTGCCGCCCGACCTACACGCAGGAGTGGACCGAGGCGCAGACGCTGGTCGAATGCTGGGCGCGCGAGGCCGGGATGACGACGCGCTACGACGCCGTCGGCGACCTGTATGGGCGCGTCGAGGGCAGCGGGGGCGGCAACGTCATCCTGTCCGGATCGCACATCGATTCGCAGATGCCTGGCGGGCGTTACGACGGCGCGCTGGGTGTCATCGCGGCTCTGACGGCGATCGAGACGCTGGTAGCGACCTACGGCCAGCCGAAGCGTCCGCTGGAAATGATCTCGTTCTGCGAGGAGGAGGGCAGCGCCTTCTCCGGCGCTCGCTTCTGGGGTTCCCGAGCCATCACCGGCGACATCCCAGACGGCGAGTGGGATCGGATCGTGGGGAACAGCGGCGATCACATCGGCAAGACGATCGGGCAGGTCATGCAACGGCTCGGCTACCCACCGGAGCGGATTGCGGAGGCGCGCCGCGACGACATCGATGTCTTCATCGAGTTGCACGTCGAGCAGGGACCGATTCTTGAGCAGCAGGGGTTGCCGGTTGGCGTTGTCAACATTATCAACGGCACCTGGGGCTTTCAGGTCACTGTCCAAGGCATCGCCAACCACGCCGGCGCCCGGCCGATGGACATGCGCAACGACCCGCTCGTCGCGGCGGCGGAGATGGTCCTGGCCGTCAACCGTAACGCTCTGGAGATGGGACGCCCGGCTGTCTCGACTGTCGGTCATCTGGTCGTTGAGCCGAACGGCTCGGCCATCATCCCCGACAAGGTGACCTTCTCGATCGACTGCCGCCACAACGACCCGACGAAGCTGGCCGAGCTGCGCGGCGCGCACGAACGGTCGGTGACCGAGCTTGCCGCGAAGCACGGCGTCGAGGTCTCGTGGACGAACCGGCCGCCACTGGAGCCGTGCGTCTGCGACCCTGACGTTGTCGCGACGCTCGAAGCCGCTGCCCGCGAACAGCGCATTCCGGCGCT
>JBBECJ010000135.1:0-1062 GCA_040881885.1 Thermomicrobiales bacterium
CAGCGGGTTCACGAACTGGTTGCCGCCGCCATCGACCAGGCCGGCGCCGGCCTCGATGACACCCTCTGAACCGAAGGCGATGTTGTCGCGCACGACGTTGTTCTGGCCGGTCAGATGCCAGGCATGGACGGTGTGGTAGCCGCCGCCGGCGTTGATCATGATGTTGCCGTAGATCTGATTGTCGTGCGCGTCGTAGGAAACCCCGACGTTGCCCGAACCGGAATCGACGATCGTGTTGTAGCGCACGATGACGTTGGCGGGCAGTCCCTCGCCGGCCGAAGGCCGCCCAAGCTTCACGCCACGGCCATTCGGCGAGGTCACCAGCAGGTTGCGCTCAACGAGGCCGTCGCTGGCGGTCGCGACGTAGATGAGCTGGTCCTGGCTCGGATTATTGGACGGGACGGTGTTGTGGATATAGTTGCCACGGATCGTCCAGCCGGTCGTGCCGCCATTGGCGACGAATGCGGCAAACGAGCGCGCCCCGGAGATCTCGCTGTTCTCGAAGATCCAGCCGTGGCCCTTGTACATGCGGACCATGTGCTCCTCAGTGTTGACGTAGGTGGTGTCCCAGGTCACGTCGATGTTGTCAAAGGTCCAGTAGTCGGCGTTCGAAATCCAGAACATGCCAACCACCAGCGGTTCCTCGCCCGGATAGGCGCGGACCGTGATGCGGGCGTCCGGCGTGCCACGCGGGACCGACTCGCCACGCACCTCGACCCGCTCGCGATACTGCCCGCCACGGACCAGCAGCAGGTCCCCGGCCCGAAGCTTCTCCATCGACGCGCTCAGGCTGCGCCACGGGTTGTTCAGCGAACCGTCCGAGCTATCGTTGCCCGATGGCGAAACGAAGTAGGTCGTGTAGGGGGCCTCAGGCTGCGGCGCAGGCTCCGGTTCCGGCGCAGGCTCCGGAACCGGCGTCGGGGCCGGAGCTGGCACTGGGGCGGCGTCCGCCACCTGGCTCACGGTCACGAAGTTGAGGTTGAAGCTGGAGCCGCCGGCGACCAGCCGCAATGTGTGCGTTCCGGCTGCGAGTTCCAGTGGATCGCTCGTGACGGTTGCCCA
>JBBECJ010000136.1:0-1062 GCA_040881885.1 Thermomicrobiales bacterium
CTCATCCCCCATCCCTCGTCACGACCGCGACATGTTCGCCGGCGGTGGACAGATCGCTGGCGATGGCTTCGAACTCTTCGAGGGCGGCGCGGAGGTCCTCGACGATGGCGGCGGCGATGAGGTCTGGTTCGGCCAGGCTGGCGGCGTCTTCCAGGCTGTCATCGCGCAGCCAGAAGATGTCGAGGCTGACCTTATCGCGCTGGAGTAGCTCTTCATATGTATAGGCGCGCCAGCGGCCGTCGGGGTTGTCGGGTGTCCAGGTAGGCGTCCGGCCGTGGCGGTTGGCGGGGCGGTAGACGCTGACGAACTCGTCGAGGTCGCGGCGCGCCAGCGGGTTGGTCTTCAAGGTGAAGCGCATGTTGGTGCGCAGGTCGTAGATCCAGAGGGTCTTCGTCCAGGCGGCTTCGCTGGCCGGCTTGCGGTCGAAGAAGAGGACGTTGGCCTTGACGCCCTGGGCGTAGAAGATGCCGGTCGGCAGCCGCAAGAGCGTGTGGACATCGCAATCGGCCAGCAGCCGGCGGCGGATGACTTCCCCGGCGCCGCCCTCGAAGAGGACGTTGTCGGGGACGACGACGGCGGCCCGGCCATGCTGGGTCAGCAGCGTCCGGACGTGCTGGACGAAGTTGAGTTGCTTGTTGCTGGTCGTCGCCCAGAAGTCCTGACGGATGATGGTCAGCGTCTCGCGCTCCTGCTCGCCGTCGGCGCCGATGACGAGCACGCTCGACTTGCGGCCGAAGGGCGGGTTGGTCAGGACGAGGTTGAAGCGTTCGGACGGCTCGGCATTCAGGCTGTCCTCGCGCGAGACGGGCGGCTGGCCGTCGCCGGTGGTTGGGCCGATGCCGTGCAGCAGCAGGTTCATCGCGCAGAGGCGGACGACGCCCGGCACGATATCGACGCCGCGCAGGGCATCCAGCCGCAGGTGGCGCTTCGCGTCGCTATCGAGCATGGCGTTGTTGGCGACGATGTAGTCGTGCGCGGCCAGCAGGAAGCCGCCCGTGCCGCAGGCGGGGTCAACGATCGTCTCGCCCGGCTGCGGGCGCATGACCTCGACGATGGCCTGGA
>JBBECJ010000137.1:0-1059 GCA_040881885.1 Thermomicrobiales bacterium
GGCGCCGACGGCGCCGACGCGAACGACTGCGATCTGATCCCCGGCTCGTACCTGCACTGCATCTACGTGATCCAACAGCAGGGCACGGACGTGACAGCCCCCAGCTACTGCTATCTGGACAACACGGTAGATGACGTCAACCCTGAGGGTGCGCCGGGCGTGAAGGGCGACGGTCTGCGCGGCCCCTTCCCGCCGGCGCCCTTCGGAGACGTGAATACCTCCCATGCGGTCCTAACCGGCGTCGTGAACAACTCACTGGATACGATTGAGCTTGCGGGCTGCTTCGAAGATCTGGACGGCATGAGTCCGCTCGGCCACGTCTACGCGACGACGACCGTCAACCAGAGCACGGGCATCGGGACGACCGATATCTGGGTCGCTCAGACCGTCGGGAACTGCACCGGCGGCACGCCCGCCGGCGGGCCGACGTACGAAGAAGTGGAGCTGTGGACGGTGATGCAGGCGCTGCCATCCGCGAACCGCGACACGGACACCGACGGCTGCCCGGACGCGAGCGAGCTGGGGCAGAACGAGGGCGCCGGCGGCCTGCGCGACCCGTTCAACCGGTGGGACTACTTCAACCCGACGAATGACGGCAAGATCCGCTTCGACGACATCATGCTGATCTCAGAGCACTTCGGCCAAACAGCCCCTGGTCCGCCGTACGAGGCGAAGTTCGACCGGGGGTCCCTCGCCGGTGGCAACGCGTGGAACATCGCCGGTCCGGACCTTACGATCACGATCGCGGACGTCCTTCGCGTGCTGCTTCAGTACCGCCACGACTGCGGGAGCGGCGGCTTCACCAAGACCGGAACGCCCACGCCGACCGGCACGCCCACAGCCACGGCTGATGCGCCATCAGGTACACCTTCGTCCCCCCGCAGCCCCGCCTTCTCCATCGCGATCGACGTCAACGGCGACACGGTCGACGACTGCAAGACGAATGGCGGACCGACTTCGTGCACGATCACGCCATCGAGCGCGTTCACGGTGAAGGTCTACTTGAACAGTCTCCCGTACGGCGTGTCCTCCTACAAGGGCTTCGAGTTCTACGTGAAC
>JBBECJ010000138.1:0-1058 GCA_040881885.1 Thermomicrobiales bacterium
CGGCGCTGGGAGCGCACCAAGAGCCGGCGAATGCCGGTGACAACCATCACCCGAGAGCTGGGCGCGACGGCTGCGCTCGATGATGGCTCTATCGATCGGCGAGTCGCCCTCGCTTTTGGCGCGGCGGCCTCGAGAACCGTCTCTCCGTCAGGCGACGAGCTGTCACTGGCTGCACGGCTGGTCGCCAGCCGGTACGGCGTGGCGTCCTGGCACGCCAACGGATCTTGAGCGCGCTTTCGCCTTGAGCCATGGCTCTCCGGGCAGTGACAAGCAGGTGTCACGGCGTGGCAGGACGCTTGACGCGACGTGACACTCACACGAACAAATCCAACCGACCGCGTGCTCGATGATCTGAACGAATCCCAGCGCGCGGCTGCCCAGGTCACGAGTGGACCGCTCGTCATCCTCGCCGGCGCCGGAACAGGCAAGACGCGCGTCATCAGCCGCCGCGCCGCCTACGCCATCGAGACCGGCGCAATCCCCGCCGACAAGGTCCTCCTCGTCACCTTCACCGACAAGGCCGCCAACGAGATGGTCGATCGCATGGCTGCCCTCGGCCACCCACAAACCATGGCGCGCACCTTCCATGCGCACGCCGTGCGCCAGCTGCGTCACTTCTGGCCAAGCCGCCACGGTGGCGACGACCCGCCCCAGATCCTCGACTCCAAACTCCCCCTGATCAACCCGCTCACGAGAAGCCTGCCCGGCCACTACCGCTTCACGCCGAGCAAGGACATCGCCGACGCGATCGAATGGGCCAAGGTCCGGCGCATCGCGCCCAACCGCTGGGAACAGGACGCGCCAGAAGACCGAGCCCCAATCCCAAAGGACCTCTTCGCGCGCATCTACGCCGACTACGAGCGCGCCAAGCAGCGCCAGGGCAGGGTCGACTTCGAGGACATGCTCGCGCTGACCGTCGAGCTGCTCGAGTCGGACGCCGAGGCAGCCCGGATCGTGCAGAGCCAGAAGACCTGGATCAGCGTCGACGAGTACCAGGACACGAACCCGCTCCAGGAGCGCCTGCTGGAACTGTGGATCGGCGAGTCGCGTGACCTCGC